>JAITGC010000032.1 GCA_031280915.1 Desulfovibrio sp.
TTAAAGCGTTGGCGCGGCATTGCCACACGCTATGCGAAGAATACGGTATCATTTTTGGCCGCTGTGCATATTAGGTGCATCGCTATTTGGGCAAAAATCAATTGACGACACTATTTAGGGCGTATGTTTTTTTACGGTTCGGGGACGTTTATCGTCCCATTGGCTTGCTTGCCAGTGGGGACTCCGGTTTTTTTTTCCGTTACGGCAAACGGTGGCTGGCCGCCCCTGAAGGCTTCAGCATAGACCCGGCGACATTGCCTCTACGCGAGGAAGAGTTCTACTCCAAAAATCTTTTCAGCGTATTTCGGGACGCCTGCCCGGACAAGTGGGGCCGAAAGCTGCTCGCCGTCATGCGCGGCGGGAAGGGCGGAGAGATGACCGATTTTGAGGCGCTCACCGCAATACACTCTCCGGACAGATTCGGCGCTCTTTCTTTTGGACAGACACCGGAGTCACCGAATTCAATGGCCGCATGGGCCAGAGCAGCGGCTTCGCCATCGCCGGCTTTTGAGCCGATGGAGTTTTATCGACAGATGCAAGAAGTGGATCGCGGGGTTATTCCCAACGACGATGTTTTCCTGAAAACCTTTAACTCAAGCTTCAGCATTGGCGGCGCAAGGCCCAAGGCCGTTGTCGCTCATCACGGGAAATACTGGATCGCCAAATTTTCTAAAGCCGATGACGAGTGGGATGAGCCTCTGATTGAGTACGGAACGATGCTTTTTGCGAAGAAGTGCGGCATAAACGTCCCGGAACTGGACTTACTCAAAACGCCGCGTGGGAACATCTTCCTCGCTCGACGTTTTGACCGCGAATCAGAGCGAGCCGGGCATCTGATTTCATACTTCACCCTGGGGTGTCTCAAGGAAGACGGTTACTGGGGATCCTACCATCACGTCGCGGAATGCCTCAGGCGTTACGGCAGGCCGGCGGGGGAAGAGGTTTTCAGACGTATGGTTTTTAACGCATTGGCATACAATATCGACGACCATCCGCGAAACCATGCCTTTTTTGTAGGCAATGCGGGGATAAGCATTGCGCCGGCGTATGATCTTGTACCTGCTTTTCGCCTTTATACATCAGTCGAATTGGCGCTTGCCTGCGGTCGTAACGGACGCGAGGCATCTGTCGAAAATCTTCTGAGTGATGTGGCGCCCTTTGGCATGACCAGGCACAAGGCCGAACACATACTTACAGACATTCAAAGGATTTTTTCTGACTGGGAAGAGCATTTTTTGAAAATTGGCGTGACCGGCCATGATATGGAGCATCTGAAAAAGCGTTTTTGCCGAAATCTTGTTGAAGAGGAAGAAAACGACAACGCCCCTGCGCCGTAACGTTTTTTAACGCGCCGTTCCGCTCCGCGAAGGCGGCCAGCTTGCATAGATAGTTCAGCGGGGCGCGGGGGAGTCTTCTTCCTCATTTTTTAATGCGACTATTTTCCGTTCAATCCACTCATTGCCCGATGATATGACTTGGTCATCCAGACCATCGCTGATGGCGTCAAAAACACCCTCATCCCAAAGCTTCCGAACGTCATGGTCTTCGGCCGAATCCCCTCCCCGATATCCGCAACTCGCCAACTGTTCCAGGGCGTCTCCAACTGTCCAGTATGTTTCAAACAACACGCTATGTTCCAGTGAAAGGCGTTCCGCCTGCTCCCGAGAAATTACCCTGGTGACAATGTCTTCGCTGGTCAGCGGTATGGAAGATTCAAGAAGAAAGCCTTTATCGGAAAAGTTTGAAACCCCAAAATCCGCCGCCCAGTCCGTTGTCCCATCCCCCTTTTGTCCCGAAGTTTTTTCCTTTAATATGCCAGGGACATAGACAAATTCACCGAGCGCGAGACGCCCAACGAGGACATTGTCATCAGTATGAGTGTTGAAATTCTTATGCCTGTCGCCGGGCAATTCGACTGTGAAGTTTTTATCCCCCTGGTCTCCTTCAGGCAAGCCAAGGGCAACTATTTTGCAGACAAGATATTTTTCCACGAATGTTTCCTCCCTGGTCACACCTGTTCAAACCCTTCCGGATTCAACAAGTCGGCGATGCCGCTGAAGCAAAGTCATTGCGAAATCAAGACTCTCAAGACGCTGTTCGCGACTGCCGGATTGGGCAACCATCCTGATGATTTCCGCCTGGTGATAATTGAGCGTCGGATTGTCTTCAATGATGTCAAGCCAGTATTCCATGGTGGCCGGCGGCCGGGCTGCCCCTGTGGAGCCGAGAGAAGGCGGGGGCTGAACATGGGGTGGCGCATGGCGGGGAGTTGGCGCGGGAGCGACAGGCTCCTGCATGGTTGACGCGTAAAAATCCGCATGTTTTTGTACTTCCATCTCCTTGGCGCACATATCCATAATGTTGACGCTTTGTCCCGCGGGTACAGATTCGGGAAAACTTTCCTCAGTTTCATCACTGCTTTGCAGGCCGGAAACGTCATTGTCGTCTTGCCGCGCGGGAGGAGACATATTTGGATTCAGATTGTCTCCGGGAGACAGGGAGCGTAGCAGATCCGCCATTTCAATAGATGAGGACGTCGATACATCTTGCTGCATGGTTTGAGCTTGCTCCTGTGTTTTTTCTTTCACGCGTTCATTGGCGCTTTCGCCGGGTTTATACACTCGCATTATTCCTCCGGATGGATTTTACGAAATACCCATGGGGTCCACATTAATTTTAAAACCTGTGGATATTCCATTTATAAAAATTTCAATGAAACGTCAATAGAATTCTAAGAATATTTGCAATAATCATGAAATTGTTATTTTTAATGCATATTAATTGATTACTTTTCACAAATGTGAGAAAATTTCAAAAATAAACATTGAAGATTGAGGGGGCGGAAGATGTTCAAAAAATTTAAGAATTTTGTAAAAGGCGTTGGCCTCAGTGTCTTGAAGACCGTGAAGACCGGATTGGGTTGGGAACATATCAGAAATTTCGCGAGAGATATTCCGTTACCGACCAAGGGGGCTGTCAGGGAACACAAGGAGCGGCTCAAGAGCAACCTTGAGCGCGAGGGGGAATACCGTAGCGCCGGATTTGAAAAGGTGCTTGAGGGGTGGGGGATTGAAAGCGATGCCGACATCGCTTACGCGATAAAGGCAAAGAAAGTGAAAATGTTCTGCGGCATGGCGATTGCCGCTCTGTTTTTGGGTTACTGGGCTTACGATCTGCTTTTTGCGTCCAAAAGTCTTTTTTGGCGTTCCATGGATGGTTTTGCCTGCCTGTCCTTCGCCTGCGCCGGACTTGTCGCCGCCGTTGAGGCGATCTGGCGCATCAGGATACTCAAAAATCGGCGATTTGTTCCCTTTTTGGTCTGGCTGACGACTTTCGGCGGACTACGACGTGAGGCCGGGACTGCATGAAAAGACAGCCTTGCCCCACGGTTCATTTTGGGACTATAATTTGGGGCAAGGCAGCTTGAAAGCCGTCCTGAAATTATTTTGAACGGCTTGCGCTGCCCGGCTTGCCAGGCCACGCGTGAGGTGTTTATATGTCAGGCTTGACCATATTATGGGAAAACGAAGACGGACCTTCTCCAAGCTGGGACAACAAATGAAAAATTTCCGGGACTCCAGGCTTTTTACCGCGCAGGAAGAGGCTTATACCAGGCTGCATTCAGCCTTGGGTGATGACTTTTCGACATGCAAGCTTTGTGGAGGAACAGCAATCTCCAGATGTTTTCTGAATCATCGCCTCTCCTATGATCTGGATTTTTTCGTCCCCCCTGAAGTCGGCGCTGTTGAAAAAATTCATTCGGCTCTCAAATGTTCGGGACAACGTTTTTCCATTGATCGCATACAACTGGGCGCAGATATCCATGCGCAGTTTTTCCTGAGATTTCCTGTCAACGATCTTGACGTTCATGTATCCTTTTTTGAAGATCGCTATTATCGTCGATTTCCCTCTGCCTGGATGCCGATGGGAAAAATCAACGTGCAGACCGAAGCAATTGAAGGACTTTACCATCGCAAGCTCCGTACCATTGCCGGGACAGGCGTCTTTCGCGAAGGGGATGCGCCGGAAGGTTCACGCCAAACCGCGCGGGACATCTTTGACCTTTATGTCCTTTCAAAAAAAATAAAGCCAATTTCTCAATTTTTTGATGAAGCCGAGGATTTTCCTGTGGACGCTTTCTATAACGGATTGGCGTTGATAGAATGGCACAGACTGGCCGATGAGCTTTCCAGAATGGTTGTAAGTGATGAATGGAAAGAAATGCTTGATTTGGAGCGCCTTATCACCGCGATAATGGGGGAAGTCAATATGGCCGTTGTCGATGAGGAGACGGACGATGCCGGGCCGAGTCCCTATTAACAGAAGCGCTGTCAGCCACTATCTTGACCTCATCACCCGGCATTATTCAGTTGAAGAAAAACGGGAAATCCAGGCGGGGCAATGGGGAAGCTTTTGTGTTATGGCTTTCTGGAGCGGCCCCATGAAAACGCCGGAGGAGTGGAGAGAGATTCTTTGCCGATGTGACTACTCCATGTCAGCCACTCTGGAAAAAAGCATCCTCTATTTCCCGGTTCCTGTTTTTCTGCGCTTTTTCGGATTGGATCTTTTCGCCGCGAAATGGCCGCATATACGTGGATACTGCCCGCGCGCCGCCTTCACGCGAAGAGCCCTGTATGACACTGCCTGGAGTTATGCCGTGTCCGGCCTGCCTCTGCTGCCTCCTGTGCCTTCCTGGTTTGAGATATCGGAGCGAGAAAAAAAAATTGTTCGTCTGGTTGTCAGACATATGGGGCGAAGCCTGGAAGAATTCGCTCAGATGCTCGACATGGAAGTTTCTGAAATTCAGCGGATTTTTTCAAAGCTGGAGCGGGCTGACTTGCTCAGAGTCTATACATCCCGTGGTAAACCTATGTGGTTCCGAAACGAGGACTTTCTGGCCAGCCAGATCCCGCAACGCGTCAGAAGGGTACGCTACACAACTCCACGATGCCCTGAAGGGAGGACAATTACCACTTCACCGTGGTATTGAAGCGCTATAGCTCAGGGCGCAGGTTGAGGTGTTTATACATTCTGACGACACATTTTTGAATGATAATTGACATGGCGCTATATACGGCATACCCTGAACGATGGGGAGAATTATTGTAATGAAGACAAGACGCGGCCTGGATCAATATCTGGAGAATTGGGCAAAGCCCCTGAGCGAAGAGGCTCCCTGCGGAGAAGACTGCTCTTATGCTCCAGAGTTTGAGGCCATCCGCATGGAAGTGGATAAAGATACTTCTCTGCACGCCACAGAAGCAACAAACTGGACGGAAATTTCACAACTGGCGATGGAATTTCTGTCCACACAAAGCAAGGACGTGTGGGTTCTTGTTTATGCGGTGTACGCGGAATACCGAGTCAAGGGTCTCGAAGCCTGTGTTCCGGCTGTTGCCGCTCTTACGCATATCCTGCGTATATGGTGGGATGCCCTGTATCCATCAGCAACACGCCCGCAAAGGCGTCTTGCCCCTCTTGCCTGGCTGTGCTCGCGCATGGAACAGGCTGCCGAAACAACTTGCTTTATGAACGAGACGCCGGAGTCTGTCGGCGATCTGCGAAACGAATTTTCCGAGCTTCAAAAATTGCTGGAGGAAAATGCCGGGGAGGCGGTGCCCTCATTTACAGGAATATTCGCAAAAATTCCGGGAAGCGGCCAATCCGCATTCCCATCGGATGCCGTTTCTTCTGGAATTATGACCAACCAAGCCTCGCCTTCTCAGAGCATACCCACTTCCATTGCGGCCAACTTTGCGGAGTTGGACAAGGACGGACGTATTCCGGCCGGAATACTGCCACAGCTTATTCGCAATATTCTCGAGCAAACTCGACAACTTGCCGTACATTTTTTATCTTTGAACGTCACGGACGAACGGGCATACCTGCTGCATCGCACAGCGATCTGGGGTACTCTTTTGCAACTGCCGCCGGCAGATGCAAACGGCATGACGCAACTTTCCAGTGGGGTTCCACCGGATAAAATTCAAGCGTACACCGCCGCCGTGGCCGGCAAGCAATACGCGGAAATTCTCCCTCAACTCGAAAGGGCCGCCGGCAAAGCTCCATTCTGGCTTGACGGTCATGTGATGGTGGCGCGTTGCCTGGAAGGGCTGGAGGCATTCCGGGCAGCGGCATGTGTGCGCGAAACCTTGACAGCCTTATTGCAGCGATTTCCGGAACTTCTGTCTTATAAGTTCAAAGACAATACTCCGTTCGCGCCATCCAAAGCTCTATCTTGGCTGGAAAGTCTTTGCGCCTCTATTCCGCCACCGGGACAAACTGCTTCCGTTCCGCCCAAAATCATGTCATTGAGTGAAGCGGAAGAGGATGAGCGATTGCAGGAGGCCATATCTTTCGGAATAGAAGAGGGCTTTCAGGCAGGTCTGCGCAAACTTGGGATTGTTCCTGTCGGGCGCAGCCGTGCTGCCGTGCTGCACGGCATTATTCAGGCGCGTTACTGCGTCGCCCTGGGGAAAAAGAACGCCGCCATCCGGCTTCTTCTTGCATTATACCGACAGATGGAAGAATGGAATTTACTGGATTGGGAACCAGCTCTCTCAGCCAAAATTCTGGCTCTTTTGTTTTCCCTGCAAACCAAACAGAGCGGCGAGGCGGCTGAAGATATGATCCGCCGTCTGCACTGGCTAAGTCTGGATACAGCGTTCAATGTCTTTCAGGAAAATTGATTCACGGAAAAAAACTTGGAGGAACCACATGGCCAAAAGAGAAGCATCTGTAGCGCCCAAAGAGCGTATCAACGTCACCTTCAAACCGGCCACCGGGGGAGCGGTTGAGGAAATCGAACTTCCCATGAAGGTAATGGTGCTGGGCGATTTCCTGCAACGTCATGACCCCAGGACTTTGCCTGACCGTAAACCGGTTTCCATCAACAAAAATAATTTTGCGGAAGTCATGGCGAAGCAGGAATTGAAACTGGATTTGGCGATTCCCAATGTTTTGCAAGACGAAGAGTCCGAAGATGAGGTGCGTGTCCGTCTGAATGTCGAATCCATGAGAGACTTTGAGCCGGGAAGTATCTTGGAGCAAATCCCTGAGACCAACAAACTGCTGCGTATCCGTGAAGCGCTGACAGCGTTGAAAGGACCGATGGGGAATATGCCCACCTTCCGCAAGGCTCTTGAAGACGTGCTCAAAGACCCAAGACAGCGTGAGGAAATACAAAGAGAGCTGGCTCAGGTAGGTGTTGACTTGTCCTTTGCCTCCGGCAAAAGAGGCGGCAAAGGCAGCAAATCAGCCAAGGAACCCGGCGAAAAATAGCCGCCGGCAGCAAAAAGATACCTTGAACAGCGAAGCATCGTGCTGTCGCCCAAAGGAGTACCAGTTTATGAGCCAAAAACAGCAAGAAATTGAACGTGGTTCGCTGCCGGCTGATTCGTTGCTGGCACAGATCATCAGTGAAACCAACATATCTCCCCAAGATGAGGGTTATGAGGAAGCCAGACTCGGCATCGGCGCTATTGTGACGATGCTGTCGGCTGAAGCTGTTGGAGAAAAAATCAACAGATCTGTCATTAACCACATGATTGCCGACATAGACCGCAGACTTGCCAGCTTTACCAACCGGATTTTGCATGACAAGGATTTTCAATCCTTGGAGGCGGCGTGGCGAGGCTTGAAATTACTGACGGATCGCACTGATTTTCGGGAAAATGTCATTGTGGAATTCATCAATGTCACCAAGGACGAACTTCTGGACGACTTTCTGGATGCGCCGGAAATCGTGCAATCCGCCCTGTATAAGCAAGTTTATACAGCGGAGTATGGCCAGTTCGGCGGCAAGCCGGTGGGCACCATGATAGGCAACTTCTATTTCGGTCCTTCCGCCATTGACATGCGTCTGCTGGAAAATGTGGCAAAAGTTGCCACAATGGCCCATGCTCCCTTTATCGCCGCGGCATCACCGGAATTTTTCGGCCTGAAAGACAGTTTTGAGCGTCTGCCGGCTCTCAAGGATCTGCAAGATATTTTCAGTGGAACTCGATACACAAAATGGCAATCCTTCCGGGAATCCGAGGATTCCCGTTATGTGGGCCTTACACTGCCGCGCTTCCTGTTGCGTCAGCCGTATGACCCCGAAGAAAATCCCGTAAGGGCCTTTGTCTACAAAGAAAATGTGGACGACAGCCACGCCAATTTCCTGTGGGGTAACGCGGCCTTTGCTTTTGCCACGCGCATTACCGAGAGTTTTGCCAAATACCGTTGGGCTGCCAACATCATCGGCCCGCGTTCGGGCGGCGCTGTCGAGGATCTGCCGGTACATCTCTATGAAAGCCTCGGCGATATTGAGATGAAAATTCCCACTGAAGTGCTTATTTCCGACCGCCGCGAATACGAGTTGGCCGAGCAGGGCTTTATCGGTCTGACCATGCGCAAAGGCTCGGACAACGCCGCCTTCTTTTCCGCCAACTCCTGCCAGAAACCCAAATACTTCGGCATCTCGGAAGAAGGCAGGGCGGCTGAACTCAACTACAAGCTCGGCGCGCAACTGCCGTATCTTTTCATCGTCTCGCGTCTGGCCCATTACATTAAAGTTTTGCAGCGAGAACATATCGGTTCCTGGAAAGAGCGCGTCGATCTCGAAAGGGAACTGAACACCTGGATTCGTCAATTTGTCGCGGATCAGGAAAATCCAAGTTCGGAAATCCGCAGTCGTCGCCCCCTGCGCGAAGCGCATATCGAAGTGAACGATGTTGAGGGCGATCCGGGCTGGTATCGGGTCAGTATGAATATCCGTCCGCATTTCAAGTATATGGGCGCATATTTTACGCTTTCCCTGGTGGGTAAACTGGAAAAGCAATAGTCATATGGCGGGAAGTCTGTTTGAACGTCTGACGCGCGGTGAAGCCGGCGCGAACATGGATGAGGACGAATCCATCCGACAGCATCTTTTGCGCATGTTCGTCGCGCGTCAGGGTTCGGTACAGACCCTGCCGGACTACGGACTTCCAGACCTCAACGATTTAACCCTGTCCCGCGCCGATCTTATCAAAGAAACCTGCGACGCGTTGAAGGTGTGCATAAACCGCTATGAGCCGCGGTTGATTGATGCGGACGTCACCCATCGGTCGATGCCGGATTCGACGTTTTTGTTGGGGTTTCATATTTCGGCCATGAAATACAATTCCGAAGGAAAGTTGCAGCCCTGGCAGTGGGATATTTCATTTGAAGGCGAAAAAATGCGAGGAAGTGGATGAGCTTCAATCGCTATTTTCAAGAAGAGCTGCTCGCATTGCGCGAATTGGGAAAAGAATTTTCAGAGCGTAATCCCGCTCTGGCTCCTTTTCTGACTACTGCGGGGCGCGATCCGGATGTGGAGCGAATACTTGAAGGATTCGCGTTTCTTTCGGGACGGCTTCGTCAAAAATTGGACGATGAGCTTCCTGAATTCACCCATTCTCTGTTTAATCTGCTCTGGCCAAACTATTTGCGCCCTATCCCCGCCAGCAGCATAATCGCCTATCAGCCCGGCGACAATATATCATCTTCTGTGACCATACCCTCCGGCACGATGGTGGAATCAGTGCCTGTTGAGGGGACGCGCTGCAAATTCCGCACTGTGTACACGACGGACATTTATCCTTTACACCTCGACGACATGCGCATCATTGAGCGTCACGGCGAGGCCAGTATCGCTCTGCATTTTAAGACACTGAAAACCGCTTTGGAAAATATTCCTCTGCGGCATCTGCGTTTCTTTCTGGCAGGCGAACAGGTTGTTGCGCACACCTTATACTTTACCCTTGTGAACCGGGTACGCGAAGTACGCATTGTTATGCGCGACGCCCAAATGGAGGAGCGCGTCACGACTTGTCTGCCCGCGAAAAATCTCCGCCCCGTCGGCTTCAGGGAGGATGAGGGTTTATACCCGTATCCCGCGAATACGTTTCCAGGCTACCGGATTTTACAGGAATACTTTTGTTTTCCGGAGAAATTTCTCTTTGTTGAGCTTTCCGGCCTTGAACAAGGATTTAACCGGGATATTCTCCAAAATTTTCAAGGGGCCGACTCTTTTGAGATCCACTTTGTGCTGAAAGAACTGCCGGAGATGTACGATTCATTTCGAGCGGAGAACTGGCGGCTTTTCTGCACACCGGCGGTCAATCTGTTTTCTATGGATGCTTGCCCCCTGGCCTTAAATCAACGTCAAACTGAATACCGAATTGTACCCGAGCCGCGTCTGCCGTTCCATTACGCCGTTTATAGTGTGGACAAAGTCGGCGTTTGGGGTGTTGGAGGTCGGAATAATCGCCGGTATTTGCCTTTTGAATCCTTTGAACATGAAGGGGGAGAAGAAAAAAATGTAGCGTATTACCGTTTGCGCACACGCTCGTCACACAGAGATAGTGGCGTTGAAACCTATATTTCTTTTGTTCAGACAGGCGACAATGCCGCTATCCCGGTTGAAGAAACCGTCTCACTGGATATTACTTGCACCAATCGTATGTTGCCTAAAGAATTAGGGATGGGGGACATCCGCATTCATGCCGACAAAAATGCGACCACAGCAAATTTTTCCAATATTACGCCTGTCATTCCTTCTTTCAATCCGCCTCTTGAAGGCAATATACTCTGGCGGCTGTTGTCCAATATGTCGCTCAATTATATTTCATTGATTGATGTCCATGCATTGCGCGCTGTGCTAAGTGCCTATGATTTTCGCGCCCTGCACGATAAAACCAGCGCAAGAATTTTGGAAAAAATCATGAAAAGCATGGTTCGGATTTCCTGCACGGAAACGGACAGAATTTATAGAGGATTGCCTGTACGCGGGGCGCAAACTCGCCTGGTACTTGATCAAAAGGGCTTTTCCTGTGAGGGGGCCATGTATTTGTTCGGTTCCGTTCTCAATGAATTTTTTGTTCTGTATGCCACAGTGAACAGTTTTCATCAACTCATTATTGAAGAAGTTTCACGAGGGGAAGAATACCGATGGCCGGCCAGGCTGGGCAGAACTCTGCATATATAAGCGCCGAAACGCCCATATCGTACTCGCCTGTTGTAGAGGCTCTGCGCGCGTTACCGGGAACATTCGCTTTTCCGCAAGCGGTTCATATTGCTGAAAGCTGGATGCGAACACAAGGCAATCCCGTTTCTCCCGAAAGTTTTCGCTACAGCGTAAACCCGTCGTTGGCTTTCCCTCCCGGAGACATTAACGCGCTGGAGTTTTCCCAGCAAAAATCCGGCCTCACGCAGACCGCCATAACTCTCAACCTGATGGGATTGCATGGCGCCGGTTCTCCGTTACCGGCGTACTTCACTGAATATGTGTCCCAACATGCTGATGAACAAGATGCGCTGAGGGATTTTTTCGACATGTTCAACCATCGGTTGATCATGCACCTGTATAATACATGGTTGAAATACCGCTATTACGCACAGTATAAACCCCAAGCGACCGACAAACTCTCAGGCTGTTTCTTCGGCTTCATTGGAGCCGAACGCCAAGAAACCCGTAAAGCAAAACAATTGCGCTGGCCGAGATTGATGGCCTATATGGGGCTTATAGCATTTAACGGCGAAGCCTCCGGTTCACTGGAAAGCATTCTCCGCCACTATTTTTCCCACGAGACAATTTGCATTATCCCCTGCATCAACCGATGGGTCGCCATTCCGCCGGATCAGCAGACCCATTTGGGAGAGCGCAACCATTGTCTTGGAGAAGATTTCATTATGGGTGAAGAAATGCCCGACCAAACAGGCAAGTTTCGCATACAGATAGCCGATCTCACATGGGAGCGCTTCAACTCTTTCCTGCCCATAGGAAAAAATTTCGCCGAACTGCAGACGCTGGTCAAATTCATTTTGCGATCCCGTTTGCAGTTTGATATTGAATTACGGCTTATTCCTGAGGAAATACGTCCTTGGCGGCTTGAACCCGAAAATGAGTGCCGCCTGGGCTGGTCTGTTTGGCACGGAGAAGGCGCTGACGGCGTGGTTGTCCTGGAAACCGATTATCGGGAGTTGTGAGGCATGGCAAATATCACCTTGGCTGCACTTGTCGAATCTCTGGACATCCCCTGCCGTGAAGCGCTTGAATCCGCCGCCGTCACCTGCGCCGGACGCGGTGGATATGAAATCGCCATTGACGATTATGTGGAAGCGTTACTGGCCCTTGAAGGAATGCGGAACATTCTCGCGCAGTTTGAACGGAGTGAAGAACGCCTGAGAGAGCTTTTGTCGAAAAATCGTCCGCCTGACGGTCGTCATACCGGACGCCCTACTTTTTCTCCGTTACTTTATCAATTTTTGCAGGAAGCCTACCTCCTGGCCAGTCTGGAACTGCGGCAGGATAAAGTGGACGTGGGTGTACTGGTACTGACGTTTTTGCAGAACTCCATACGTTACGCTGTTTTTCCTTTTTTTCAGGAACTCAAGGATATCCCCGCGGACAAACTGCGTGATCTTCTGGAAGGTCTGCAGGCGGAAAGAAAACCGGCGCAATCCACGGGCGGCGGTTCCACGCAGAGTGCTCTTCAACAATATGCGATGGATTTCACCGAAGAAGCGCGGGCGGGGAAGGTTGACCCCGTGTTCGCCAGAGGGCAGGAAATTCGCCTGATGACGGATATTCTGACGCGCCGCCGCAAGAACAATCCCATTCTTGTCGGTGATCCGGGCGTGGGAAAAACCGCCGTCGTTGAAGGTCTTGCGCGTAAAGTTGTGGAGGGGGCGGTGCCGGATGCCTTGAAAGGCGTCCGCATAGTTGGTCTGGACATGGGGCGTCTTCAGGCTGGAGCCAGCGTCAAAGGCGAATTTGAAAAGCGACTCAAGGCGGTTATCGACGAGGTGAAAGCCTCGCCTGTGCCTACAATACTTTTCATTGATGAAGCGCACACACTGGTCGGTTCCGGCAATCAGGCCGGCAGCGGCGATGGGGCGAATCTGCTCAAACCCGCTCTGGCTCGCGGAGAAATGCGTACCATCGCGGCCACCACCTGGAGCGAATACAAAAAATATTTTGAAAAAGACGCCGCTCTGGCGCGGCGTTTTCAACTGGTCAAGTTGGACGAGCCGTCTCTGGAGGAGACCGTCACCATATTGCGCGGTATTGTTCCCCATTACGAAAAAACGCACAAAGTCTATGTCAGGGATGACGCGGTTATCCGCACGGCGGAATTGGCCGGGCGTTACCTCACCGGGCGGCAACTTCCGGATAAGGCCATTGATGTGCTGGACACCGCTTGCGCGCGGGTACGGGTAAGTCAGGGGGCCAAGCCGCCTTTGCTGGAGACTTTGGAGGAAGATTGGGCATCAATATGCCGTGAACTTGACGCGCTGGAGCGGGATCGCTGCCAAGGCGTCACCCCGGCGCCGGGAGAGGACAGCGAAATACGCCATGCGGCATTAAAGAAGCAAGCGAATGATTTACATGAACGCATCACCGAAATAAAAACGCAATGGGAAAGGGAAAAAAATTTGGTGGAGGCCCTTGTCCGCCTCCGCGCCGGTGAAGCTACGCCTGAACAAGAAGATAAAGACGCGACTGAGAAGAAGGAAAAGAAAAATGATGCCGCTTCTTCCCGCTCTGACGAAAGCGGGCATTCACTGGACAAATTGACGGCGGAACTGCGCTCCATGCAAAAAGATGCCCCTCTTGTTTTTTATGAGGTCAGCCCGGAATTGGTAGAGGCCATTGTCTCGGAGTGGACAGGCATTCCCGTGAGCAAACTGAGCGGAACCGGCATCTCGTCTCTCACCTCTCTCAGCGCGACCCTGCGTCGTCGCATACGGGGGCAGAATCACGCTCTGAAAGCCATTGAAAAGGCGGTCATGGCCGCTCACGCGGGTTTGGACAATCCGACACAGCCAACCGGTATCTTCCTCTTTGTCGGCCCGTCCGGCGTGGGCAAGACGGAAACCGCGCTGGCCGTCGCGGACGAGCTTTACGGCGGCGAACGTATGCTGGTCAGCATCAATATGAGCGAATTTCAGGAAAAACATACCATTTCGCGGTTGATCGGTTCGCCTCCGGGCTATGTCGGCTACGGCGAAGGAGGACGGCTTACTGAAGCCATTCGCCGTCAACCTTATTCCGCTGTCCTTTTTGACGAAGTGGAGAAAGCTCATCCCGATGTTTTGAACCTGTTTTACCAAATGTTCGACAAAGGAATCCTGGCGGATGGAGAAGGACGGGAAGTGGATTTCCGCAACACCATGATATTCATGACCTCCAACCTGGGTAGCGATATTGTTGCCGCGCTGTTTGAAGACGGAGAAACACCGACGCCGGATATGGTTTTTGAAGCGCTGCAACCGGCGCTTTCCCAATTTTTCCGTCCGGCATTGCTCGGCCGCATGACAGTAGTGCCCTTCATGCCCATTCGGCAGGATATCCTGACGGAACTGGTCATCATAAAGCTTTCTCTGGTGGCTGAACGCCTGAAGCTGCGACATCGTCTGACCCTGAGTTGGTCGGACGCCGTCCCGGCGAATATCGCCGCGAGCTGCACCGCTGTGGATACGGGCGCGCGCAATATTGATCACGTCATCAACGCAAGCCTCCTGCCGGGCCTCGCGTCAACGCTGCTCGGCGCGTTAGCCGACCAGAAACGAACTCCGCAGGAACTGCATATAGATTTGAACTCACAAGCTGGAACTTTCACATATGAGTTGAGGTGAAGGGCGACAGCATGAGCGCATGGTTCACATGGATCGAAAAACTACGCGCATCTTCCGGGCCGGACGAGGCATCGGTCATTTTGGCCCAAGGCATGGGCGAGATTACCGGTGCTGTGAAGTCAGGCGTCTTCCTTTTGGATCACACCCGAAACAATTTGTTGTTTTTCGCCTCATGGGCGCTGAAAAATGGACCGAAGGCGGAAAACAAGCAGGCCATTCCTCTGCCGAATTTTGAAGATCCCCTTTGTCTGTCTTTACAGCAAGGCAGGCCGTTTACAGTTGCTTTGCGGACGAGTGTAAAGTCCTACCGTTCACAGATGCTGTTGAATAGTGGAGAAGTCGCTGAAGCGTCCGCGATGATTGCTTATCCCCTGCCGGCATGGGGCAATGTGACCATAGGCGGAATTTTGTTAAACTGTGCCGGCGAAATCCCCGTCACGGAAGAGATAAATGCTCTTTGCGCTTACAGTGCTCTCCTTCTGGCGTCATTTGAACGGAAAAAACTTGATGCCGCGCGGATTCACGGCCTCAACGAGGATATAGCCAGGCTGGAAGTTTCAAAATCCTTCCGGGAGACGAGCACCGATTCTCTGTTGATGGGCCAAAGCCCGGCAATGCAAAAAGTCAGAGAGCAAATCGTTCGTGTTGCGCCGCACAACGTATCCGTTTTGCTCACCGGAGAAACGGGAACAGGGAAAGAACTGGCGGGCACAGCCATTCACACGGCAAGCCCGCGGCGCAACGCGCCCTTTGTGAAAATCAACTGCGGGGCGTTGCCGGCCCAACTTCTGGAAAGTGAATTATTCGGCCACAAAAAAGGCGCTTTCAGCGGCGCGTATACGGATCATACGGGACTGTTGCGAAGCGCTGACGGCGGGACAGTGCTGTTGGATGAAATCGGTGAAATGCCTGCTGAACTTCAACCGAAATTGCTGCGTTTTTTGCAGAACCATAATGTCCGCCCGGTGGGCGACATACGTTCATACCCTGTTGACGTGCGGATTATCTCCGCGACAAATATCAACATAAAGGATGCTCTCAACCAAGGCAGATTCAGAAAAGACCTGTACTACCGTCTGGCGACATACCACATTCGTATGCCGCCTCTGAGAGAACACCCTGAAGACATTCCTGAACTGGCCAAATTTTTTCTTGAGTTGCATTCAAAGAACCACAAGATTTATAATCTCACAATATCAGGCGATGATATGGTAAAATTGTGTTCCTCAAAATTTGAAGGCAATGTAAGAGAGCTGTCTTCCATAATTGAAAGCGGGATAATATCGGCGGACAACAACCGCATACGTTTCGAAAATTCAGCGATAAGTCAAACCTCAAAACTTGCTGCCCTGAAAGAGTCTTTGGAGTCTCATGAAAGGTTTCTGATAAATGCGGCTATGGCGTCTTGCAGCGGAAATATCACGAAAGCGGCGCACTCGCTCGGCATACCGCGCACGACGCTTAACGCGAAGATGCGAAAAAACAAAAGCCATACACAAACTATATAGGAATATCACGGAGTTTTCTTTATGGACATTGTCTTTGAGATTGTCAGCCGGCAAAAACATTCCGCTTCATTCCGCACTTCTCACGTTTTTGGTGAAGCGGGCGGGTATATAGGCCGTTCCGAAGAATGCGAGTGGGTGTTGCCAGACGACAGAGTGAGGCAGATTTCCCGCAAACATGCTCTCATTACCTTTGAAAGCGGTGACTTTTACATTGAGGATGTAAGTTCCAATGGAATATTCTTCTCTTTGGGCCATGAGTCGCTCGGCAAGGGGATCCGCCACAAGATAGCGCATGGAGAAGGCTTTGTAATCGGCGAATATACTTTGATGGCCCGCCTGCAGACAGATCCTAAAACCTATGCCCCCTCGGAAGCGTCCACCAGCAAAGACATTCACTCTTTTTCACAGTCTCTTTCACTCAATCCTCTGACGGCCATAGACCAGGAGGAGGAATTGATCGCGCGGCAACGCCTGGGTGATTATGATGATCTGCTCGGGAAGCGCAAAGTCCCGACAGCCATCCCCGCCGACCACACCGGCCCCTATATCAGTTCTTTACAGCCCATTGTGCCTGTTTCGGAAAGCCGGGAATTGATTCCGGAGGATTGGGACAGCGAGCCCGACGACGAAAGCGATGTACTGAAAGCTGACATTTCGCCTTCCCAAACCGCTGGAAACTCTTCCCCGCCGCCTTCGCCACCCCCGCGGGAGGCAGTCGCCGCCGCGGTTCCGGAGACGGACGTTTTTTTCAAATCCCTCGGCTTTGCGGAAATTCCGGCATCCGCGGAGGAACGCGCGCGTATTCTGTCCCTTGCGGCAAATCTGCTGACAGCCGCTGTATCCGGCATGGTTCATGCCCTGCGCAACCGCCATCAATGTAAAAACGAATTGCGTCTTCCCACCACGACAACCGGCTTCAACATCAGCAATAATCCCCTCAAATTCAGTCCGACTGAGGGTGCGGCGCTGGCCACATTACTGGGAACACCACAGAAAGGCGTTCTTTCGCCTGTTGAGTCCGTGCGTGAATGTTTCGCCAATCTGCACAGTCATCATATGGGCTTGCTGGCAGGGGCGCGGGCCGTCACCCGTGCCTCCCTGGAAAAAATCGCGCCGCAGGCGGTGGAAGCGCGGCTTGATGTCAACGGGCCGGTACGTTTCAACAGGGCAAACAGGCTTTGGCATACCTATATCCGTATGCACCAGGCCCTCAGAGATAACGAGGAAGGCTTCGCGACGCTTTTTCTTCAGGATTTTGCCCGCGCGTATGAGCTGCAAGGACGAACGCTCGCGCCGTCACCGCTTGGGTCTTCACAAGGAGGACAGTCATGAAAAAAGTTTATCTGGTCTTTTACGTTACAGTTCTCATTCTCTGTCTCGCCGGCTGCGGAGCTCCGCAGTTAAGCCTGAAAGTGGCGAGCCTGCCCAACGTGAATCCGGACAATTCCGAGCGTCCGTCACCGGTACTCCTCAAAGTCTATGAGCTGCGTCAAAACATCGCTTTTACACAGGGGGATTTCCAATCTCTCTTTGAACATCCCGTACAAACGCTGGGAGCTGACCTCATAGCCGCCGACGAGATGGTCTTCATTCCGGGAGAAGCTCGCAACGTCATTTACCATCCCACCCTGAGCACGCGCTATGTGGGAATACTCGCCGGTTTCAGGCAGATGGAGAGAGCCAAATGGCGTTTTATTCGTCCTCTTGACGCTGAGAAAGACAGCATTATCGCCCTTGAACTTAATGATGTCACCATCTTGCCCATACCCGATACTGCCGCCAAACGGTGGGAGCCGGAAGAAGCCGTCAGGCAGTTCCGCACTGACAGCGGAAAAGCGACCGGCACAGGGCCGCGGCAGGATGAAACTTCGGAGGCCGCGCGGCGCCCCGCTCCCGAAAGGCCGACCACGCAAGACGTACACGCCCGACAGGAAAATTCCGATAGAGATACGCTCGGAACATATCAGGACAACAGCAATACCGCGAGCAAACCTTCAGACGCGAAAAAACAGACGACAAATTCTTCCCCTGTGCGGCAAATGAGCAGAAATCCTTAGACTCACGGAGAAAATATGCTTCCAGAACGTGTTATGTGGACACAGGGCATGGGCGTCAGCCCGGTGCATATGCAGCAACAGGATCGCTATACCGACATCCAGTTGCGCCTGCGTGGGGAGATATTGCGCCCTCACGCTTGGGGATTTACCGAATTTGCTGTTGATGAGCAATATCTCAAACTCGGCAAAATAATCCTGAGCAAAGCCAAGGGCATAATGCCCGATGGCACGCTGTTCTCGGTTGAAAACGGACAAGACGTGTTGGTGTTGGATATAGACTCCGGCGAAACAAACCGCGTTGTCACGCTCACGCTGCCGATGAGCATTCAGGAAAGCCTGGAAACCAGGGATGAAGACACCCTGGGTTTATCAACGCGCTATGTAAGAACGTCGAGACGCATGCGCGACCACAATGCCTACAAGGAGCGGCACAGCGGCGATACGGTCATTATGTGCGGCCGTTTGGATCTGCGTCTGATGTTTCAGGAAGATTCGGATCTCAAAGGGTATATAACCATGCCGGTGGCGCGCATTGTGGAATGCAAACAGGACAAAACCATTCTTCTTGACAGGGATTTTTTGCCGACCTTTCTGCATATCGAAGCCTCTCCGACACTCCACGGGTATCTGCGTGAAGTTGTAGGCTTACTCGTCCATCGTGCCGAGCATCTTGCCCACCGAATCAGCAATGCCGGCCAAACCGGCACCGCGGAATTGGGCGATTTCATGCTGTTGCAGTGCCTGAACCGTATGGAACCGATTTTTCGCCATCTGGAATCAACTTCGGGAGTGCATCCTGAAGAATTCTACCGCGTTCTGCTCAGCCTTGTGGGGGAATTGTCAACTTTTGCGGAACGCGGCAAACGCCCGCAGGAAATGATTGTATACGATCACGGAGAGCAGTATCGCTCCTTTGCGCAACTCATGGAGTCGGCGCGCTTTGCTCTCAGTATGGTGCTGGAGCAGCATGCCCTGCTGCTGCCGCTGCAACAGCGCAAAAATAATATTCAGCTCGCGCCGATACACGACAAAAATCTGCTCGGCACGGCGCTTTTTGTCCTTGTGGCGCAGGCCGATATGGATCAGGAAACTCTGCGCGGCCTCCTTCCGAAACAGATAAAAATCGGCACGCCGGAGAATATTCGCGAACTGGTCAACACGCATCTTCCCGGTGTCAAAATCCAGCCGATGCCGGTCGCGCCGCGTCAGATACCTTTCCATGCCGGCAAGAGTTATTTCCAGTTGGATTTTTCCTCAACCCAACGCGCTCAGCTGGAATCGTCAACGGGATGCGCCATCCATGTATCCGGCTCATTTCCCGGCCTTATCCTGCAACTTTGGGCCATCAAGGAGTGAAGCATGCCGCAGCGAACACATGTCGCGGATAATGACACGACAACCATAATGCTCGATGGACAGGCAGCCAAAGGTGAAACGCCGCCGTTCACGGCCATTGCCGTCTCACCGGATCGCCGACCGCCCCGTGACGCGCCCTATCTCGCACAACAGACTTCTTTCGACGAGTATACGCCCGGACTCAATCCGCTTGTCAACGCGGCGGCCCCCCTGTTGCTGGAAATCGTGTCTCTCGGAAGCCTCAAGGCGGTTGACCTTGAAGCTCTGCGTTCGCGTCTGGAAGCGGAAATACGGGGCTTCAACGCCCAGGCGTCAGCTTTCGGCGTAAGCGAGGCGCAGGTAAACGCGGCTCAGTATCTGCTCTGCACGGCCCTGGACGAGAGCGTCACTTCATCGGCAATTCCCGGAGCTGAGGGAGACTGGCAACACAAATCGTTGCTCAGCACATTCCACAAGGACACCTGGGGCGGCGAAATATTTTTTGAAGTGCTGGCTCGAACTATGGAACAGCCCGCCAGCCGCCTTTATCTGCTGGAATTGATTTATTTGCTGCTCAGTCTTGGATTTGAGGGAAAATACCGCTTGATGGACAGAGGCCCGTTGGCTCTGGAATCTCTCCGCGATCAGCTTTATCGGCAGATACGGCTGTTGCGCGGAGAACCGACGCCCGACCTTGCCAAAAAGCCCAAGGTGGTCGCATTGAAGGACAAAATTTACGCCTATGTGCCGAACTGGCTTGTTGCCGCTGTCGTCTGTTTTTGCCTGTCCGTAACCTGGTGGGGTTTCTCGCATGTGCTGTCCGGCAAAGCGCAGCCTTTGGCTGAAAGATATATGGGGCACGCGGCGGCGGGCAAGCCGGTTATCCAGGCTGCCCAGCCTGAAGAAAGCGGCTCGGAGGCGGGCGACTCTCAAAAAGAGGCCGATTCCGCGCCGGAGGTGCAGAAATGATTACCCGTTTTTTCCGCGCGCTGTTCGACATTCTGAAAACTCCCTGGGTTCTCCTGTTGCTTCTGACGCTGCTTCTCATTCTGTTTGTCTGGCTGGTCGGGCCGCTGGTAGCCGTGGCCGGGCATGTGCTTTTGGACGGAGTTACGGCGCGGCTTGTGGCAACGATTATCCTGATCTTTTTCTGGGGACTTTTTGTCGCCCTCTCCGCATCGCGGCAACGCAAAAAAGCGCTCGCCGAGCCGGGAAAAGCCGAGGAACTTGAAAAGGAAATGATGAGCAGAAACCTCCTGCGGGAGGAGGTGGATTACATCAAGGAGCGTTTGCGCGCGGCGATAAAAACCGTCACAACATCCAATTTTTACGGCGCCAGGGGCCGTTCACGGTACACTTTGCCCTGGTATCTGGTGCTCGGAACAAGCAATTGCGGCAAAACATCGTTTCTGCTCAATTCAGGCCTGAAATTTCCGCTCAATGAACAGGCGGACAGGCATCTGTATACCCTGAAAAGCACTGAGCGTTGCGAAATTTTGTACGGCAACGACGCGGTGTTCGTCGATACTCCCGGAACATACGCGGGCAGCCGTCCGGAAACTCCGATACACAAAATCTGGACGGCGCTGCTGCGCAAACTGTTCTCAATACGTCCGGCGAGGCCGCTGAACGGCATCATCGTCTGCGTCAGCATGCGCGACATCATTGATGCGGATCAGGCCCGGCGCGAACACCTGGGCAGAACCATACGGACAAGACTCGGCGAAACCCTGAAAGCGCTGCGAAGCTATGTGCCTGTCTACCTTGTGTTTACAAAATGCGATGCGGTGCAGGGTTTTGCCCAGTTTTTCACGCATCTTTCCAGGTCTGAACGCGGGCAGGTATTCGGCTGTCCGTCCCTGACGGAAACGATGGAACCGGGCGCCGTCAGGACGGAACTCAAAGCCCTGATGCAAACGCTGAACACGCAGATTATTCCAAAAATCCACCAGGAGCGCGATGTCGCCGCCAGAGGCGAAATGTTTCGCTTCCCGCAGGAGTTGGCGACTCTTGGCCCGCGTATCGAAGATTTCATCAACGAAGCTTTCGGCCCTTCCCGTTACCACAAGCCGGTCATGTTCCGCGGATTTTTCTTCACCTGCGCCCTTTCGTCCCATGATGTCATGGCGGCGGCGGCGAGAGAAGGCGAATTGAGCTTTCAACAGGGCTTTGCGGCCACTGTGGGAGATTATGCAAAGGGCTTTTTCATAGATCGCCTGCTGGAGCGGCATATCATCCCCGAAGCGCGTCTGGCCGCTACCGACAAAGAGCAATTGTGGGGAATCCGGCTACGCCGCTACGGCATGCAGTTCGCGGCAGCGGCCTTGTTCCTTTTTGCCGGCATTTTTCTGAGCGCGAGCTTCATGAACAACTATTCGCGCCTGGAAACGCTGGACGCCATCTATGCCGCTTTCAGCAAGGAACAAAAGGCTGTTCCGGCCATTGTGGACGCGAAAGTGACCCTGCCGGAACTCGCCACGCTGGCGAGAAGCGTCACTGTGTACGAGCCGGGTGAGGATTCGGCCATCGGCTACGGCTTGGGGCTGTACCAGGGTAAAACCTTTGACCGGGCGAGCAAGGCGGCCTATCTCGGTACGCTCAACAGCAGATTTATGCCGCCCATACGCAATGCGGCCGCTGAAAAAGTCGAGCGTTCCCTGAACGACCCCCAGACGCTCAAAAGCGCGCTCCGCGCCTATCTTATGCTGTGTCAGCCCAGGTATCTCAATGTGAAATTCATCAATGAATGGCTGGAACAGCAGTGGTCGGCGAGATACATGGGGCAGGCCGATGTTCAGGCCGGCCTGCGGCGGCACATGGATTACCTCATCGCTCACGGCATAGTGCCCGTTGAACCGGATGCCGATCTGGTGGACAGGGCGCGA
Organism: Desulfovibrio sp.; assembly: GCA_031280915.1. GTDB lineage: Bacteria > Desulfobacterota > Desulfovibrionia > Desulfovibrionales > Desulfovibrionaceae > Desulfovibrio. The sequence continues at coordinate 22,429 of JAITGC010000032.1, forward strand.
AAAGCCCTGCTCAAAATTCCTCTGGCGGAACTGGTATACCAACGCATGCAGGAAGAAGCCGTTGAAAGCGGCAGGCCGCCGTTCACCTTCCGCGCCGCCATCGGCGAATCGCCGTTTTCCGGTGACACCACCGCTATTCCGGCCCTTTACACGCGAGAAGGCTATGAGGAATTCCTTATCAAGCGTTGTCCCGGCATCATTCGCAACCTGACAGGTGAAAGCTGGATTTTCGGAGCCAACCCTCTTACCCTCAGTGTGCTTGATGTCGGCAGGGTGCATAAGGAAGTGCGCGTCATGTACTTCCGCGATTATACGAAATACTGGAATCAGGCTGTCCAGGCCTTGCAGATACGTACGCCGTCCACCATAGCGGACGCCCGCAATCTGGCCGCGCGCCTGACGACAGGCACACCGCCCGCGGTTCTCGTTCTGCGCGAAATCATAGCCAATACCGATTTCATCATCGCCGATGAAGCGCCGGGCGAAGTGTCCGAAGCCGTCAAGGGCGAGGCCGCCCGCAAGGCTCAGGAAAAGCTTGGGCGCAAGACAGGCAACAAGATCGCCAGGGCGGTTGTCGCGCAAGGCTCAAAAAATGTTGAGGAGTTGCGCAAACAGGCTCAGGAGGAAGCTCAGCGGGAAGCCGCGGCCGTGCGTCAGTATTTTCTGCCTCTTGAAAGCCTGCTTGACAGTTCGGGCAATCCCAATCCCCCGCTGCAAGCGGTCAATACGAACATGGTCAACACAGGAGACTATTTTGCCAGACTGCTGGCAAGCGACAACAGGGATCAGCGCATCCTCACCGCGCTTTTGGAAATCGCGGAGGAAAAAGACGATACCCTGCGGCGCATGGAAAGCTCCGCCGAGCATCTGCCCGCTCCTGTCCGGGGCTGGTATGCCACAGTGGTGGCCGGAGGCTTGCGCGACATGCTGAACATAACCGCGCGCAACATCAATCGCGCCTATCAGGGACAAGTTCTCAGCATCTATGACAAGACCCTGCGTTCTCACTATCCGTTCACGCTCGGCGCGGAACGGGACGTGGGGCTGAACGAATTCACCGAATTCTTCCGCGCGGGAGGCATTCTGGACAATTTCTACGACGTGAATTTGCGGCCGTTTGTGACCAGAAACGGAATGCTCCTGAGCATCATGGGGCGGACGCTGCCGCTGTCCGGTCAGGCCGTGGCGCAGCTTCAACGGGCAAACCGCGTGCAGGACGCTTTCTTCATGTCCGGGCGGGAACTGACCATCAGCATTCTGATGGAGCCTTATGCCCTTGACGCTTCACTGAAGCGCGTCTCTCTGGACTACGCGGGGAAAAGCATCAAATACTGGCACGGCCCGGTACAGGGAGCGGCCTTTACCTGGCCGGCGGGCAGCGGACAATCCACCTCCGCAATTCTGGAATTTGACGATCTGCACGATATTGTCTCAAAAAATGAGACCAGGGGAGAATGGGCGCTGTTCCGCCTGCTTCAGGGCGGCAGCATCAAGCGGCAGGAAGGCGGCACATGCCTCATAGAAGTGCAGAAGAACGGAAAATGGGCGCAATTCCTGATTCAATTCAGAAACAAGGCCAATCCGTTCGACCCGACGGTGTGTTCCTTTACCTTGCCGGAAATGCTGCTTCCGTAAGGATTAACCCGCAACATCAAGGAGATCGATATGCCCAAAGCGGCTCGCAAGGGAGACAAGGCCCAGCACGGCGATACACAGCTCACCGCCGTACAGGGAAGTCCCAATGTTTTCATCAATGGTCAGCCCGCCGTGCGCGTGGGCGACGTGTATCAGGGCGAGGCCCATCCCGCTTCGCAGGGTTCCGCTACTGTGAACATCAACGGCAAACCGGCCGTGCGCATCGGGGACAGCGTGGGCGG
>JAITGC010000079.1 GCA_031280915.1 Desulfovibrio sp.
GTATTATGGTGACTCACGTCCAAAATCTCCTTGTGTGGCAAGATGTTTAGCAAAACTCTTCTACCACATCCGCTTGAGATTTTGGACTTTTTTCTTAACCATTAGCCGGACAGCAATGCCGGAACATACCGTTGTCATCAATGCCGCCGCCAGAACCAAGACCAGCACGGCGAATTACGGCGACATCATGCGGGGAGCCCTGCGGGAAATGCGGCGAGAATTGGTTGTCTTCTGGATCATCAACCGGCACCGCGACTCCATCGAGCTTTTGCACTCGTTCCAGCAGACATTCCCCGGCGTGGTCATTCATGTGTGCCGCAATCTGTACTTTGGTGAACCGGAGCGTTTCGACCTGTATAACAGTTCCAAGGCGCGGGAGGCGATTGAAAAGACCGGCAAGACCCTGGATTTTCCGGCGGTGGCGAACCGTGTCGCTGACTGGCTCTATTCCAGACGCATGTCCATCCGCGCCGCCCATCCGGAAATGCCTTTCGGCACTCGGGCGGAATTGCAGCGCTGGCGAACACGGTGCGCGGAAATGTTTGCCTCTGTTATCGAAGAGACGTCATGAGCGCGGATGCCATCGCCCGCATTGAAAAACTGCGTGGGCAAAAATTATCGGCGGAAGAAGCCGCGCGTCTGCGGGAAATCGGCGATACGCTTGGTCTGCACGCCGATGATGCCGTATGGGATATTCTGGCGGCAATGGAGTATCAACGCGTCTTTTATCAGGGATTGCCGGAAAAGATCGCCGGAGCTTCCACGGAAATTTTGCGGAGTATTGCCGTTGCCGCCGAAAAAGAAACCGCCGCCGCGCAGGTGCGGCTTGCCGACTGCGTTGTGGAACAGGCGAAAAAGCTCTCTGTAAAAATCAATTACGCTTCCCTGTTACCGATGGGACTGACCGCCCTGGTCTGCCTGCTGGCTTTCGGGAGCCTGCTTCTGTGGGCGGGATTTTGCATAGGTTCCGGGAGGGCGCACCCGGTGGTTTTGTGGTTGCACATGCCTTCCGGGCCACTCATGGGCGGGTTGTGCCTCATGGGAGGCATTCTTCTCGGAGTCCGGGCCGCGAAGAATTTCGCGGAAGGAGAAAAAGGCTGGCGCAAAACCATGCTTGCGGCCCTGGCCATGCTGGTTGCGGGCGGGACGCTTTTGGGGCTGGCCTTGTAGTTTTCCGGATTTTTGCTATCATTCAGAATGAGGTGAAGAAAATGGTCAAAGATTATTCCGTACAAGGCACAACCAAGCTGCAACGGGAAAAATACGCCAATGAAGCGCTGGCCTTGTCCACGCTGGATGCTCCGGCTCCCAGCGAAGAAACAATGGCCCTCATGCGTGAGCATATTGACGGCAAACGAGAAATTGCCGATATAGTCAAACTGACCGTCGAACGCTATACCGCTCCTGCCGATGCGTGATCCTTATCTTTATGAGGATGCGCCTGTTCTCAGGAATTTGCTGAATATCAAAGACGCTGAGGCGTTGGAACTGGCCGAAGCGGATATTACCTATCTGCGTCTCTATGATGTGGACGGCGTGGTTGCGTCCATGCCTTTCGATCTTTCGCGTCTGCTCGCAATCCACAGACACATTTTCGGCGACATATACGAATGGGCAGGCCGGTTACGCACGATCCCTATTGTCAAGGACGAAAAAATCCTTGGCGGTGATACTGTCCGCTATTCGTCCCCTAACCGTATCAAACGAGACTGCGACACAATTCTGAAAAAGCTGAACGAAACGAAATGGGCATCTTCAGGCGTCCAGGAAACAGCGGGTGTATTCGCCGGACTTATAGCCGCTCTGTGGCAGGCGCATCCTTTCCGCGAAGGCAACACGCGCACGGTCATTGCTTTTGCAACGCAATTCGCGGAAGCGCACGGTTTCCGCATGGACAAAACCTTGCTGAAAGACAGCGCGGCTTATGTCCGCAATGCGCTTGTAAAAGCATCAGACGGCCAGTACGCTGAATATGACTATCTGATAAAAATTTTTGCCGACGCAATCCAAAGAGGATAATGGTGAGAGCTTTCCTCCCGCCTCCGGCGCATTTCCGCTAGCCCGAAAATCCTACAGACTTTCCTTGAGCGCCTTGCCCGGCGTGAACTTCACGGCCTTACCCGCCGGGATCTGAATTTCCTGCCCGGTGCGGGGATTGCGACCCTTTCTGCCCTTGCGCTCCACCACCTTGAAGCCGCCGAAGCCGGTGATGGAAACGCCGTCGCCTTTTTTCAGGGTGGCCTGAATGAGGGAAAAAAGGCCGTCATGCGCGGCCTCGGCCTGGGCTAGAGTGGCAAGCCCGGCCTGTTCCTTGAGAGCTTTGACGAGTTCGGATTTGGTCATGGCCTTTCCTCCGGATAACGTTGGCGTTGTATTGCTGCTATATTGTCAGCGAATTGTGTCATGTGTTGTATGTGACGGAGGAAGCAAAAGCAAGCGGCATCGCCTTGTTTTTTTGAAAAAACCAGAATATATAGCCTGTTAGTGTGGCATATAAAGGCATCCCCCGTCTGTAGGAAAATTTGTGGCGCTACCGAAACATGATACTCCCTATTTCTCCGTCCGGTTGCGGGAAAAACTGCGCGAGGCGCTGAACGCGCGAAGCGTGCTGGTGGAAGCGACCCTCGGCTACGGCAAGACCACGGTCATACAGGACGGCCTGCGTACC
>JAITGC010000002.1 GCA_031280915.1 Desulfovibrio sp.
CGACAATCGAAGGCGTCCTGCGCCGTTTGAATCGATAGTGCCGTCCTTTTTGAAAAATGCCCGATGGAAAAACATGAGCAAGCTCAAAATTGACCAGGGAGAGCTTGCTCATGAAATATCCGGGCTAGCCCATGGTGACCTCCTTTTGATTTGTTCGCTTGCAGTTGCCAGACCGCAAGATTTCTTTAACAAATCAAAAGGAGTTTTGCTGACATACCTATAGCTTTAAGCTTGTTAGAACCTCCCGCCGAGCGGGAGCTTTTCGCATACAAAAAAGCAAGTCCGTCAAGGTTTTTTAGACATTGACGGACTTGCTTGGTTTAATCCCTGGTCAGTACAGGACTTGAACCTGTGGCCCCCGCCGTGTGAAAGGGATTTTTATTGCTATACCTAGCTTTATCGAATTTTACTATCTTTGTAATTACAATATATTATACAAAAATTTCCTTGTTGTAATTTTACCAAATCTACCCTATTTTGAGCTTGCGTGTTGGGAATGGTGTTGGGAAAAATTGTGGCGAGGAAATCGTATGAAGCGCGAAAAGACTAAATATCAGGGCGTCTACTTTCGATACAAAAAGCGTCTGGACTCGGACGTGTTGGAAAAAACATACTACATTATGTACCGCCAGGGGGGAAGAGGCTCCAAGCTGATCGAAGAACCGGTCGGCAAGGAGAGCGAAGGCATGACTCCCGCCAGGTCGGCCCACATCCGGGCCGACCGTGCCCGTGGCCTGGAACTTCCCAACACGGACAAACGCGCCGCAGACGAAGCCGCCAAACTGGCGGATGCCTCGCGCCCCACCATCGAACGTCTTTGGGCGCTCTACCGTGACAGTCGTCCGGAACGAAAACGATGGGAAACCGACGAGTCCCGTTACAGCAAATATCTGAAAGAGTCCTTTGGCAAAAAACTCCCTTCGGAAATCGTCACTCTGGACGTGGATCGGATGCGTGTGCAGATGACGAAAAACGGCCGCGCTCCTGCGACTATCAAGGGAGTTATGGACCTTTTGCAGCGCCTTATCCGATTCGGGGCAAAAAAGGGGTTTTGCAGCTTTCCGGAAATGTCCCAACTGCATTTCAACTTTCCTACAGTGGACGGCATCAAGACCGAAAATATGACCGCCGACCAAATGAAAGCATACCTGGAAGCATTGGACGCCGAAGAGGATCAGCAGGCAGCCGCCTTCCTTCGCCTTGCTTTGGCGACTGGTATGCGCAAAGGCGCATTGCTGGCCTTGCGCTGGGATGATATTGATTTTGAGCGTGGATTCATTACCTTGCGCGGCGAAGTCGCCAAGAAAGGCAAGACGGAACGCATCCCGCTTTCGGCAGCGGCGAGATCCGTTTTAGAACGCATAGAAAAAGAAAATCCCGAATACGTTTTTCCCGGCAAGGATGGCGGGCCGCGCCGGGAATTCAAGAAGGTTGCCAAACGGGTCAAAGAAAATGCGGGCTTGCCGGATGACTTTCGACCACTGCATGGATTGCGGCATACCTTTGCAAGCTGGCTGGCTTCTTCCGGCGAAGTGGATCTGTATACCTTGCAGCGCCTGCTTACGCATAATTCGCCGCAGATGACCCAGCGTTATGCCCACCTTGCGGATGAAGCTCTGCAACGGGCCGCCGCTGTTGCGGACAAACTGTTTGCTCCGGTGGCGGAAAAGAAAGCGGCTACAGTGGTAAAAATCTGCAAAAAGGGATAAAAATAGGCCGGGGCCGCACAATGACTGAAAATGAAACCATTGAATACAAAAAGACTCTCGGCCAGCTTAAAGAAGGCATTATTTCCATCGCCGCCATATTGAACAAGCACGGCGAGGGAGAATTGTGGTTCGGCATCCGTGATGATGGCGTTTCCGTTGGCATCAACGTCGGTGACAAAACCATCCGGGACATATCCCAAGCCATTGCGGCCCATATTGAGCCAAAGATTTATCCGGAGCTTGCCACGATCACACGTCAGGATACGCAATGTATTCGCGTACGTTTTTCCGGCATCGACAAGCCCTATTTTGCCTATGGACGGGCCTACATACGTGTCGGCGACGAGGACAGGCAATTGAGCGCCAAAGAACTGGAGAATATCTTCCGCGATAAAAATCAGGATGCCCTTCGCTGGGATAACAAATCCGGCAATACCTACATGGAAAGCTTGGCAAAGACCAAAGTCAGGGCTTTTGTAAAGCGGGCAAATCTGACTTGGGATGCTTTGCCCAACGCCTTGCATAAACTCGATCTTCTGCAAGACGGCAAGCCGGTCAATACAGCGTTGGCCTTTTTCGCCAAGAAACCCATAGTCAAAATGCGTTGCGCTGTATTCGCTTCCACCACCACCTCCACCATTCTGGATCAACAGGATTACGAAGGCTGTATTCTTGAGCTTATTGAGCAGGGGCAGGCCTATATCCTCAAAAATATCCATATCGGGATGCGTTTGGAGGGACTGTACCGGGTGGATGTGCCGGAACTGGCGGTGCCCGCCCTGCGCGAAGCCCTGATCAACGCTTTCTGCCACAGGGATTACTATGATCCCGATGAAGTCAGGATCGCAATATTTCAGGACAGAGTTGAAATACGCAATCCGGGCAAACTCTTTGGCGGCCTGACGATCCAGCGGCTACGGGAAGGAAATGTTTCCGCACGGAGAAACCCGCTGATTGCGGACATGCTCAGGCGCATCCAGATGATTGAAGGCTGGGGACGCGGTATGCCGCTCATTTTGGATAATGAACCGAAGGCGCAATTCCAGGAAGTCGCGCACATCTTCATTGCCTCATTTCCTCGCCCATCCTTCGAGCCGGATTATGCGGCAAAAGCCGCAGCAGCCAATAGGAACCCCGATATAACTACCACGACTACCGCAACCGACACTACCATAACTACCACGACTGCCTCGACGACCATCCTGGAAGCAGAAAGGGCTATCCTTGCCGCTATCCGCCATAATCAAAAAATAACCTTGGCAGCGTTGGCTGATACCCTGAGTATGACAAAAGACGGTGTGCGCTACCACACCGATAATTTGAAAAATAAAGGGCTGTTGCGGAGAATAGGCACTTATAATGGTTATTGGGAAATTGTGTAGGAATGAACGGGGCGTGAGTTCAAAGATGACGTAGGGATTTGAATGGCACAAACTCAACCTCAGAAACTCAACATCTCCCAGCGCGGCATTTTGCAGAAGGTTGCTACTGTCATCGCATACTTTGCCAGTTTTGCGGTAGGGGCGTTTATCCTTGATTGGCTTGAAAAGCGCCGCTTCACTGTCGTCGCCGAAAAGGCACAACAACAGGGTATCCTTACCTCTGAGGGTTTTCGTGATTTTAGGGCGCAAATCGCGGCAATGGATGAAACCGCCATTTTCGCCATAATCATTGTAGGGTTGTTTTGTGTGGGTATTGGCTGGCTACTGATGCGCTGGGCCGCCAATCTGAACTGGTCATGGCCGGTCACACTTCCCAGGGCCGTGGAATTTCGCTTTGCTATGCGTATGCTTAATATTACCGGTCCAGCCGGAGAAATTGAATGTATTCGCAAGCATAAACCACATATTTTCATAGCTCTTGCCCCCATGCGACAACAGGAACAGGAGGCGGTGCGCGCCCGGCTCTATGCTTTTGCCCATGATATGTTTTCCAGGAATGATGTCTTTGAGCGCCATATCGGAAAGCAGACTCTCTGTTTGGATGCTGCGGAGTACGAACTCCTTGCCGAAAAAGTGAAAAAAGAAGAATCCTTGAGGGAGTCCGTTGTCATTGCTGCCAAAGACGAGGAAATCAAAGGGTTGAGAACGGCTGTTGCTTCTTTGACCCAGGAAAATGCGGTTATCACCAAAGAGCGTGACGAATTACGCGGCAAGGTGCGCATCCAATCCGCCCAGGAAGAGGGCAGAGTTAAGCGCTTGCGGATCGAGCGCCTTTTGTGGATTGCATACAGCTCCGTCATTGACCGGCTGATGCGGGATATTCCACCGGCGAAAGGGTACACGACTCCAGATATCGAAGCTGCTTTTGCCGCAGAGTGGGAACAACGCGCTGATTTGCGTGAACACATGCGACAGCTCACCGGCATTGAAGAGGCAAACCCCTCCGAGGATTTCATCAAGGCCGTAAAAGCGGAGTTCAAAGAGGTAGGGAAGCTCAATACGGGGAGTAGGCCACGGAAAAACCCCTGAGGGCAGTAATTTATTTTTTAGGATAAACGGCATTTAATCACCGCTATAACAACCTAATTTTCCAGACTATCAGATAAAAACTCCCCAAGCTCCACTGGCCGCGAGGGTTTTTTCTTTTTCCCACATCAGAGCCGGGAATTTTTATATTTTTTAAGCTCCGTATTCTCCTTTCAAAACCAACCTGATTGCATCCCGCGCAGGCAAAATCCTGAAAGGAGTTTACAATGTCCAGCAAACCCAAGCTTAACACCAAGGAAGCCGCCGCTTACCTCGGCGTAAAGCCCAACACTCTGGAAGTCTGGCGCTGCAAGCATCGCGGCCCAAAGTACGCCAAGCTCGGATCGCGGATCGTCTATGACCCCGACGATCTGGACGACTACTTTGCCGCCCGTTCCATAAGCACTCGCGACACCGATCTTGATCGCGCCGGAGCAAGGAAATGAGCGCCAACATCTTTGAACGACTCAAGGAATCCCTGCATCCGCGTCTGGATGCAATAATCCCGGATCTGCTTCCCGGCGGCAGGAAAAACGGCAGGGAGTATGTCTGCGGCTCCCTGCAAGGCGGGCCGGGCGATTCCTGCAAGACAAACCTCGATACCGGCGTCGGCTCCGACTTCGCTGCCGGTGAAAGCTGGCGGGACATAATCGGGCTGTGGGCCAAAATCCGTAACATCCGCCAGGGCGAAGCGGCCAGAGAGCTGGCCGAAAAGTACGGCGTCCGTCTGGATAATGCAAATGTACCGCAGGTCCCAAAGACTGCTCCGACAGTACCCGTTGCGTTCACCGTCATCACCCCTGTTCCCGACAATGCCCCGGAGCCGCCATGCGCCCATCCGCAGCACGGAAAGGCAAGCTCCTTCTGGCGCTATGCCGATGCCCAAGGCAACGCCTTGGCCTATGCAGTTCGTTTCGAGAGGCCGGACGGCGGCAAGCCGTTTCTCTGCCCTTGCCCCGGCGGTTCGGGAACAGGAGGACATGGAAGACCTTCCTTTGAAAGAATGGCCGCGATTTCCCCCTGCCGCCTGTCCGGGCATCGTGGGCGAGTTTGTCTCTCTGGCGACCAGGGACAGCGAGGCCGACCCGGCGGCCGTGTGCGTCACCATGCTCACCCGCTTTGCCGCCGAGGTGTACGGCTATGCCGAGAGCAAAGGCCCGCACATCTATATCGGCGAAACCCTGCACGCCCCGCGCCTGTTTGCCGTTATTTGCGGTAATTCCAGCAAAGCCCGGAAAGGCACGTCCCTTTCGCCGGTCAACAAGCTGTTTATGCGGGAATATTGCCTTGCCTCTGAAATGAAAGCCATGAATCTGCCCCTTCCGGCCAGAGAGAGCGGCGGGCCGCTCTCCACTGGGGAAGGCTTGGCCTGTCAGGTACGGGATGAAAGCGAAGAGGAACGGGAACGCCGCCGCAAGCTGAACCCCAACGAACCGATCCGCGACCCCGGCGACAAGCGCCTGATGATTCAGGATGAGGAATTTGCTTCCGGCCTTGCCTGCACCAAGCGGGAAGGCAACACCCTGTCAATGGGCCTGCGCTGTTTTTGGGATTCGGGCGACTATGCGCCTCTGACCAAAAACAACCCCCTCCGGGTCAAAAACGCGCATATCTGCATCATCACTCACATCACCATGCAGGAATTGGCCGTGGCTCTGGCGGACGTGCAGGCGTTCAACGGTTTCGGCAACCGTTTCCTCTGGATCTGCGCCCGACGGTCAAAACTGGTTGCCCTGCCGTCCCGTATGCCGGCGAACGAGTTTGCCCCCATCCAGAATGAACTCTGGCGCTTGATCGCCAAGGCCCAGCAATACGGCCTTGTGACCATGAGCGCGGCGGCCAGAGGGCAATGGGCGGACATCTACCCGGAACTGTCCAGAGAACACAGCGGCCTTGCCGGGAGCATCATCAACCGGGCCGAAGCGCAAACCCTGCGCCTTGCCCTGATTTATGCCCTGCTGGACGGCCAGAACGCCATCCAGCCCAAGCACCTGGACGCGGCTCTGGCTCTTTGGCGTTATGCCCAGGAATCCGCCCTGTACATCTTTGGCGACCGGGCGGCCGATCCGCTGGAACGGAAAATTCTGGAGTTTCTGACCACGGGCGGCAAGAGCGGTACGGAATTGAACAAACATTTCGGCGGCCATGTGAGCAAAGAACGCCTGCAAGCCATTTTACAGAATCTGGAAGCGCAGCGCCGCATAACCCTGACCCAAATTGACACCGGAGGCCGTCC
>JAITGC010000050.1 GCA_031280915.1 Desulfovibrio sp.
CATATCCGCCTATAGAATTTGCATATAAACGAGCATTAATCTCATGTGACTGGAGATCGTCACTATTTCCATCATATTTAATTGTATAAAAATCAGAAAATTGATTTTTATACTCATCATTAAGCGATAAGTGTGTCATTTGCAAATTCCGTTTCGCACACTGTTTAGATTATTATAATTTTTGTATAATCCCCAGAAATTCATCCAGCGCGTACGCGCCGTCAATGCGTAGCTCCCTGTTCTGAAACACCATAAAATACCTGTATCTGTCTCCGGCCTTGTCCGCCCATTTGCGGCCCAGGCGCAATTTGGCCGCGCTGTCCGAATTGTCGCGGTCGTCGCCCTTGGCCTCAATGACGACAATTTTGCCGCTTGCGGTCAACACAAGAAAATCGGGATAGTGGTTGATGAAGCCGTTTATGCAAAAGGAATACTCTTTTCTTTCGGCGATCTTGTGCCACCATGCGACGTTACCCAAGGCGGACACCGAGGCGATGAGTTCGCGCTCGAAATTGTTCATGGCCGCTTCCGAGGCGTATAGCGATTTGTCCAGAGATCCGCCCGTATCGGCGGGGGTGATGAACTTCGGCAGCGTATAGGCCGGGCGGCAATATACCGAACCTGTATTCAGACTGTCCTGAAAGCGTTTTTCCCGATATACATCCAGCAGACTCTCCACCTTGTCCTGTATTTTACAGGCGAAGGCGGACAGCGAATTTTCCAGAGAGGCAAGCGTATCGCCGTCCATATTGTCCACAATCCGCCGGACATACTCTCGCAGATCGCGGGATTCGACGCAGTTCATGGAACTTTTCCGCTCAATTTGCCCGTGCAGAACATCCGTCCAGAGGGATTTTTTCACATCCTCCGGCTTGCCGGCAATAAGCCCGCGCACATGGCGGCTTTCCGTTTCGGTCATTTTCTTGTATTTCGGCACGGCCTCGCCGTCGGCGGCAAGATCAACGGCATACAGATCCTCCGCCGACAGGGAAAAATTGATCCGGGTGTCTTCATTTTTCAGGGTAAAGCCGGCGGAAAGGTTTTCCTTGTTGAGCGGAGCATATGTTTCCTCATGGAACAGATCCGGCTCGGTCTTGACGAAAAATTGCGGAATTTCCAAAGCTTCGGCCTCCGCCTGTAAGGCGGGCCGCATGAAAAACTGATTCATTTTTTCCCCCAACACGCCGTCCGGCAAGCCCGCCGTCTCGCCTTGCCCCACCGCGTCCTCATAGTCCGCGCTTTGGGCCGTCGCCTGCCGGATCATCTCCGCCGCCGCCGGAGAATATGTCCCCTGAGCGCTTTCCGCCGCCTGCCGCTCCAGTTCACGGCCGACCTCGGCAAAATCGACTCCCTGCAATTCCTCCGCTTCCCCGGACGCTGCGGACGGCAACGGAAGCTGTTCCGGCAGGACAAGCGGCGGCGCGTTCGGCCCGGCTTCCGAATCGGCCGAAGTCGGCTCACTCACGCGCACATCCTGTTTGCTGAATCCGGCGCGGTTCAGCCCGGCGACGATGTTTTCCAGCGTGTCGAAAAAAGCGGCGGAACAGGTCAGCACATAGGAAAGATTGAGCGGAGCGGCGTGGTTGCGGGCATAGGGCTGCCGAAGGACGCGCCCGACGATCTGCTCCACGTCCACCTTTGAGCTTCGGTTGGCGAGAGTCGCCAAAATATAGGCAAAAGGGCAGTCCCAGCCTTCTTTCAGGGCATTGACCGTAATGATGTAGCGGACAGGGCAGGCGGCGCTCAACAGGTCAACATTTTTGATCTCATTGATCTCTGATGTCTTTATGGCGATCCACTCTTTGGGAATGCCCGCCTCAATCAGTTTTTCCTTCAGCTTCTCAAAGGTCTCCGCGTCTTCGCGGTCTCTGGATTGCGCCTGAAACAGGACAACGGGACGGATATACGGCCCGCCGGAGGCTTCCGCCGCCTTGGCTTCGGCTTCCAGTTTGCCGCGTAACTGAATCGCGTCCACGATCACGTCTTTTTTACTCCGGCGGTTGTATACCACCACCGGAAGCTTGACCATGTTCTCTTTCTTCAGCGCGCGGGCGTCCACAAAGGAAATGATGTTGCTGTTCTCTCTGGGTGTGGCGGTGAGATCCAGCACAAAGGCGGGGTTCAGGTTGCGCAGCATCTCCACGCTCAGGTCCGACCGGGCGTTGTGGCTTTCATCCACAATCACCACAGGGGCAAGCTGGTTCAGCGTCTGGATCAGGGCGGTCTCGTCCACGCCTTCAACCAGCGTCTCCGGCGTGGCGTAGGTTTTGACGAAGGGGGCGAGTTGGCTGTTTTCCTGATAGACCTTGCGCCCGTCCTTCTTCTTGCTGCGGAGCGAATCGTAACTGAGGACGCACACGGAAAGCTGCCCCGCAACGGCGGCGGGGTTGAAATTTCGCCCGTTCAACAGCCCTTCTTTGTCATAGACTTCCACCCGGCCGGAAAAATCGCGGTCAAGCCTCTGCCGATAGGGATGCCGGGGATCGGAGAGCGCGCGGACGGTCTGCTCCAGAATGGCGTTGGACGGCACCAGCCAGACCACAACCCTAGCTTTGCCGGGACGCATGGCGTCCAGAATGACTTTGACCGAGGCGCAGGCCAGAAAGGTTTTGCCGCCGCCGGTGGGCACCTTGAAGCAGACGTGCGGCGTTCCCTTGATGTCGGCCTTATAGGGCGGCAGACAATCCGGTGTGAGGCCGATTTTCACATCCCGATCCGACCAATGCTTGCGGTAGGCAACGGCGCAATCACCCGTTGCGTCCACGGCTTCCAGCCAGGAAGCGAGATCGCGCAGGGCTTTTGTCTGATAACTGTTGAGTTCCACGGCCTTGTCCTACAGTTTGGCTATATCGCGGGGAATTTTCTTGAAAATGACGCGGCTCCGTTCCAGTTCCCCGGCGCTGAGGGTGTTGATGTCGGCATAAATGCAATACGCGCCGGCCTTTGTTTGTATACGGCGCAAAAAGGCGCGATCCAGCGTGGTCAGCCTATTTTTCTCGTAATGAAAATAATACGCCGTGCCGTTATGGACGCCGAGCAAATATGCTTCCTCCGCGACACCCGGCGGCAGGGGAATTTTTGTTTCCATGAACCAGACGTATTCGCGGATTTTTTCCGCAGGAAAAGCTTCATTGATGTATCTGTTCTCCAGCAGGAGCGGTGCGCCCAGGTCGTAAAAGCTGAAGATCCCGCCCGTTCCTTCCACGTCGGCGTAGCCGTCAATCACCCGGCGCACCCGCTCGGCGGTGATGGTCTCCGCGTAGTCGTTCATTTCAACAAGGATGAATTTACGCTTGCCGCCGTCGCGCTTGTTGAGATTGAGTACAGCATGGGCCGTAGTGCCCGAACCGGCGAAAGAGTCAAGGATGATGACATCTTGTTCAGATGAATCATATAATGAAACAATCCAAGATATGAGTACGGATGGTTTTGGGGTTTCAAATGGCTTATTGCCAAACATTTTTTTAAGTTCAGCCGTTGCATCTGAATTGTATCCACATTTATCAATCCAACTTGACCACCCTACAGATCTTTTTTCGTCACGGATTTTCTCAAAAGGAACCCACCGTTCAGTTTTTCCATCAATAGTTACACCATTATCATATGGGCAGAGTTCCCAATGAGCATACGAAGGATCGGCAAATATTTTTTGCATTTCAGTATTTTTTATACTCCAGCGCCAATGGCCTTCATTACCATCATTTCTATATGGATAGACAATTTTACCGCTTGGAGAGGTTATGCCGAACCATTGATTTGGCCTGTCAGTTCGTAAAGATGTGCCACCCCACTTGCGTAATTCACGACCTTTTCGATATTTTCCAACGCTGTCTTTTAATAAAAGTTTACCTTCTGATCTTTCATCTTTTGATAAAGATTCAATACTGCCATTTGTATAAATCAATATATATTCATGCCCATTTCTGATTTTTGTTTTTTCCCTACCACCACTTGGTTCTGCAAGCCACGGAGCGCAAGCCAATCTATTTGTTGCGCCAAAAATTTCATTCATTACGATGCCTAAAAAAAACACTTCGTGATCGTCAATAGAAACAGCGATAATTCCATCATCCGCCAACAGCCTTTGCAGCAATCGCAACCGCGGATACATCATGCACAGCCATTTGTCATGGCGGCTCAGATCCTCTCCTTCCTTGCCGACGACCTCTCCAAGCCATTTTTTGATTTTCGGGTCATTGACGTTGTCGTTGTATACCCAGCCTTCATTGCCGGTATTGTACGGCGGATCAATATAAATGCACTTCACCCGGCCCTCGTATTGCGGGAGCAAGGCTTTCAACGCTTCCAGATTGTCGCCCCGGATGATCTTGTTGCCGTCCGGAACTTCCGGCCCGTTTACACCGTTCCCCATATAGGTGTAGCGGTGTGCCAGCACCCGGTAGGGCACGTCAAGGTGGTGATTGACCACCTTGTCTTTGCCGATCCATTCCAGTGTGGGCATTCCCGCTTTCCTCCCGTAGGGAATATATCCGAAAACGTCCGGCAAGGCAAAAAAGCAATATCCCCGTTTCCGACCGTTGAGCCGAAGGCGAATAAGTCGCCCCGCAGGGCGGGACAGGAAAGGGCGTAGGCCCATTTCCTCTGTCCTGCCCTTGCGATCAAACATCAAAATACAACGCGTCACATCCGACAGCAGCGGATCGCATCGAAAATGCAATCGGCTGCAATCCGCTGTGATGTGGCAGCATCGGCTGTTATCAAATGTCATTTCTCCATCATCCGCTATA
Organism: Desulfovibrio sp.; assembly: GCA_031280915.1. Classification (GTDB taxonomy): domain Bacteria; phylum Desulfobacterota; class Desulfovibrionia; order Desulfovibrionales; family Desulfovibrionaceae; genus Desulfovibrio. Next base: position 4,749 of record JAITGC010000050.1, read on the forward strand.
ATCGAATGTTATCGGCTGCTTTTCGCTGTTATGCGCTGTAATCCGCTGTAATGCGCGTCCGTTTTCGTCTTTCCGCCTTTCGCGCCTTTTGGAGCGTGAGAAGCGAAGCGCCGAACGCTCGCCGGAGTCCGGAGGCGGAGCCTTCGGCGGGGTGTGTGCCGTCTGTCAGACGGCTACCAACCTGCAAAGATAAACCGTCATCGCAAGCTACACGCTCCAAGGAAAAACTGTCGGTGCAACGCGCCCACTCCGGCATCGGTTTTTGGGGACACAGAGAAAGGGAAAAGTTCCAAAGAGAGGCGTGAAATTTTTGCGGGCGGTTTACAGAAAGCTATGAAGCCGGGGACGGAATCAGTATGCTGTGGAAACAGAAAAAAAGATATGGAAGCGGCAAAATGTGTTCAGCCTTTCTGCCTTTTTCTTGCCGGCATGTTCATGTTCGGAAGCCCAAAGTGTTCACGTCCGTCGCCCGCATATTGCCAAGGCCGGGAGCAAGGCGGAAGGGTCAAGGGCGCAACGCGGCCCGGAGGGCCTTGCCCTTGACGCTTCCCGCCGCTTCCGGCAATCACGCGGGCGCGATGGCCGAGGAGGCGAATTCCTGTCGCGTCCTGTTTTTCAGTTCCGTCAGATAATCCGCGTATTCCTGCATCATCTTCCGGCGCTCCGGCAGATATTCGGCGTAATTGTAAACGGCTCGGACGCCGTTTCGCTCTCCGTGGGCAAGCTGTCTTTCGATCCAGTCGCGATTGTAGCCCTTTTCGTTCAAAATGGTGGAGGCCATGCCCCGGAAGCCGTGCACGCTCATTTCTTCCTTGGTGAAGCCCATGCCGCGCAATGCGGCAAGCAGGGCTTCATCCGTGATGGGTCTGGCGGTGGTGCGGATGGAAGGGAAAAGATAACGGCCCTGGCCGGTAATGACGCGCAGTTCATTCAGAATCACAAGAGCCTGAATGCTCAGGGGCACAATATGCGTCTGGCGCATTTTCATTTTTGCCGGCGGGATGCGCCATTCCGCCGCCTCAAAATTGATTTCTTCCCATTCCCCTGTCCGCAGTTCGCCGGGGCGCAAGAAGAGCAAAGGGGCAAGGCGCATGGCGCAGACCAGTGGAAAATACCCCTCGTAGCCGTCAATAGCCCGGAGCAGCGCGCCGATCCTTCTGGGTTCCGTGATGGCGGCTCGGTGCTGAACAGTCACGTTTTGCAGAGCGCCGCGCAGATCGGCGGAAATATCGTGCTTGGCCCGGCCTGTGACAATGGCGTAACGGAAGACCTGGCCGCATAATTGCACCAGCCGGTGCGCGGTTTCCACCGCCCCGCGCTTTTCGGCGTGGTGGACGGCGGCGAGTATATGCGGCGCTTCAAGCTGCCGGATGGGGCAGGAGCCGATAAACGGGAACAGTTGTTTTTCCAGACGGGAGAAAATTTTGTTTTGTGGCTGTCCACCAGCGTGAGGGAATGCTTGGCGTACCATTCCCGCGCCAGTGTCTCAAAGGTGTCGGCCTGTTCGGAAAGAACGGAACTTTTGACCGCCTGCCGGTGCAGGCCGGGATCAACTCCGGCGGAAAGACGTTTTTTCGCCTCGTCGCGCCGCTCGCGGGCATCCTTGATGCCGATCAAGGGATATGTGCCGAGGGAGAGAAGTTTTTCCTTGCCTCCGAAGCGATATTTCAGCCGCCACCATTTCCCTCCGGCAGGGGCGACAAGAAGGAACAATCCGCCGCCGTCATAGAGTTTATACGGCGTTTCTTTGGGTTTGGCGTTTTTGACGGCAAGGTCGGTCAGCGGCATGGGGTACGTCCTCCTTCGTTCTTGGGGGGAACAACACTCCCGTTGTGGGATCATTCGGTCGAAATCAAGGCATATCAAGGCATTTTTGTTTTGGGGTAACTCGTCGCGCCGGCCGTTTTGTTACCCCGACAGTTACCCCAAAATCGCGCCGGTTACCCCTGTTTTTCTCTGGATGAAGGTAAACATAAATTTTGACAAAAAGCAAGCCCGTCAAGGTTTTTTTAGACATTGACGGACTTGCTTGGTTTAATTCCTGGTGGGCAGTACAGGACTTGAACCTGTGGCCCCCGCCTTGTAAGGGCGATGCTCCACCAACTGAGCTAACTGCCCGGGAAATCGCCAGAGCGACACGTACTCCGGCAGTAACACACTATACTGTCTCTTCAAAAACGCAAGGGATTTTCGGCCAGCACGGCCATGTCCGCACGGAGTTTATGTTCCAAGGCCTTTGCCCGGACTGTTTCGCGCATAACCATGTCCACCTGGCGCGTGTGGATGAGCAAATAGCCCAGCAAGCGGATTTTCCGCAACGTAATTGCGGCGTCAAAACCCTCCACGGCGGCGAAGAGCGCATCATTTTTCACATCCACGTGAAAACCGTGTTCTTCTACAAGAGAAGCGATCATCGCCGCGCGCAGACGCCGCCGCTCGCGATCCGCAGCACCACCCTTGAACTGAAAACTCACGAAATTCTCATGGCTGTCCTTGTCCGCCAGACACTCCACAGTACAGAGATGATAGCCGTAGCGGGCCTGGAGAATCATATAGCGCGACGAGACGATAAAAAAATTCCTGTCGGTCATGACCGTGGGCGCGGCATTTTCCAACTGCGGATTCATGGCGCTTTCAAACACCACGCTCATAAAGCCGGCGGCCCCGGCTGTCGGCGGCCCGCTCCAGGGCACGGCGGTCATGCCTTCCCACAGGGCCAGCATGGGGGTACTGGCGATCTCGGCGATGTCCACCACCGGGCCGCTCACCCGTTTTGTAAAGCCGCCGCCCATGTCCACAACCCAGTACTGCAATTTCGCGCCGGCCTTGAGTTGTTTGCCGATGCGGCGTCCCACGCCGTCATCGAACATGATGCGCACAGCCTTTTCATGGCAAAAACGGGTGATGTCGTGCAGAGTCCGACAGTTTTCAGGCGCGAATTCAGCGGAATCGGGATTAAGCAGATGCAGAGGGACAACCAGTTGCCCAAGCTCCTGAAGACGCTTTTGCACCGGACTGCCCGCCATCAGATTGTTGGATTCGGTACCGGAAGAAAGGAGTTCAGGATGTTTCCCGGCGAAAATAACGGCGTTGTCCGCGTCAAGAGTCGCTTCGCCAACGTTTTCGAGGAGGATGCAGGCATCTTTCAGACTGAACAGGGCCGGCAAGCGATATTCCCTGGCCACGGACGCCAGATGCCCGGCCATGCCGCCCGTTTCGCTCACAAGACCGGCTGCGCGCGACAGCAGGGTGGCCCAGCGCGGATGCGCCTGCCCGACAACCAGTATCCCTCCCGCTGGAAAAGACAGCATATCCGCCTGTTTACGCCCAACGAAAACAGGGCCTATGCCCACGCCTGGGCTTACCGGTACACCGCCCTCAGCCAGGACAACAAGACCCGGCGGAGGTTCTTCCTTGCCGTTGTCACCCCGCACCGGCGCGACGTGCGAGGCTTCCCGTAAAGGCCGCGTCTGCAGGATCACCACTTGCCCTCCGGTGTCAATGGCCCATTCCACATCCTGCGGTTCATGATAATAACTTTCAAGGGCAAGGGCTGTTTCGGCGACACGGCACGCCTGTTCGTCAGTTATGCTTCGGACGGACGGGCGGCCGGAAGCGTCATGATCCGCAAGCGGCCTTTCCAGAAGGCGCGGAGGATTGTCCCGGCTGAAGACAAAAACGTCGGGTGTCACGACGCCATCCACAACGGCCTTGGGTATGCCTCGTACGGCGTTGAGCAACGTCTGTTCACATCCTCGCGCGGCAGCCACAGGATCACGGCTGTAGGCGACTCCTCCGGCAAAGGCGTCAACCATAGCCAACACGCCCACACACATGGGGGCGGCGTCATCGGGGATGCCGCGCTGGAAACGGTAGGTCATGGCCGTTACCGAGTATTTGCTGGCGATGATTTCCTTCCATACGTCACAGACTTCGTCCGGCGGCACATGCAGTTCCGAACGGTATTGCCCGGCGAAGGTCACGCCCAGGGAGTCCTCACCCACAGCACTACTGCGCAGGGCAAACAAAAGTCCGTCGCCGGCCTTCTCCCGCATGGCGTTCACAGCTTCGGCGATGGCTTTGTCCAACTCCGGCGGAAGAGGCGCGGCAAGCACCCTGTGCTGCAGTTCGGTAGAGAGCTTGAAGACCTCATCCAGATTGTTCATATCCGTGGCGACGATGTGACGGGCAAAGTCCCCATGAAGACCATTATATCGCATGAAGACGTAATAGGCCGCCGTCGTCACGGCGAAGCCTTCGGGTACAGGCAAGCCGACGCCTGATTTCACCTCTCCCAGGTTGGACATTTTGCCGCCCACACGAGATAAATCGGCAAGGCCAATTTCCTCCAGAGGCATCACCAACCTGCTCTGCGCCAAGTCTGAATATCCTCCGCCGATATCCGTTATTGCGGACATTCCGGCGGAAATACGCTCAAAGGCGTCGTATAGAGACGCGTATCTGTTGTCCGAGAGCGCATTCAGCTCCCTGACCATGATTCGCACCGGCTCCGCAACGGCTTCGGCGACGGCGCGGAGATAGCCCATCCCGAAAGGGGCGCTCCCCACAAGACGCTCCTCCATGTCGCTCATGGCCTCCAGCGCTTTTTTGTTGGCGGAGAGCAGACGTCTGAAACGTTGGCAACGTTCTTGAATGCGCGCCCGAAATTCGGCTTCATGAGTCGAATTCTCTCCGTTTTCATCCCCAGAGACGGATTTGCCGCCAAACAGACGACGCAGCAGCGACAGTGCCATCTTTATGTCGCGGAGTCGGCCGCTTCTTCCATCTTGGCGATCAACTCACTGATGGACACAGGTTTGAGCATATAGTCATAAGCGCCGATGTCCATGCCCTGCACAGCCGCTCCCATGCAGGCATGGCCGGTGAGCAGCAGCACCGGCAGGCTAGAAGCTTTTTCCTTTATGCGTTGCAGGGTTTCCAGGCCGTCCATGCCCGGCATACGCACGTCCAGCACAACTACCTGAAACATTTCCCCGCTGGAATTGAGAGCCTCATCCAGCATCTTCAAGGCCGTTTTGCCGTCCGGAGCCGTGGCAATACTGATATTACGTCTGGCAAGGCGTTTTTCCATCAATTCCAGAAATTCCGTTTCATCATCCACAAAAAGTGCGCGCATAAACGCTCCTCACGTGTTTATTTCCCTTCGTCACAGCCCGACTGATTCCTGCGGCTCAGCGGATGGGTCCACAGGAGCTTCCGGAGGCAGGCTAACAGCAAATACGGCTCCCTGCCCAGGCTCGCTCTTCACTTCTATGCGTCCGCCGAGTTTTTCCAGAATGGAATAACAGATGGCAAGCCCTAAACCCGTGCCTTCACCCACTTTTTTGGTGGTGAAAAACGGATCGAAAATATGCCGCCGCGTTTCCTCGCTCATGCCGGGGCCAGTATCTTTAAAGGAAACACGCGCTCCGCTCCCATGGGCTTCCGTCATCACCGTCACCTTGCCCTCTCTGCCTATGGCATCAATGGCATTGTCGAGGATATTGATGAAAACCTGCTCCAATTGCGCCTGATCAGACAAGATCACCGGCAGATGCGGGTCAAACTGTTTGATTATTTCTATGCTGCGCGCCGCCGCCTCTGCTTTCAGCATCTCCACGGCCTGTTCAACAAGGGAGTTCAGCATGATTTCCGCGCGGCCGGGGTTCATTCGACGGCCAAAACCCAGCATGCGCTGGGTAATGCCCTTGGCACGGACGATATGGCCTTCTATTTTGGCGGTGCTCTCCATAATATCTTCAAAATTTCGCATCTTTTCCGGCTCTTCGTCAGCCAGCAAATCACGAATCCAACCCGCATTTTCCTGGATAAGCATCAGGGGATTGTTGATTTCATGGGCCACACCAGCCGCCATTTTGCCCAAAGCCGCCATTTTGCTTGACTGCAACAAGCGCGCGTCGATGTGGGCCTGCTTTTCATCCGCGGCCGCGAGGGAGGCAATCAAAAGACGGGCGCACAACAACGCGCCCACAATCACAAGCCCCCCGCCCAGAACGACCATAATGCCGATGAGCATTTTCAAACGCTGCAAGGGCTGCAGACTTTCGGTCACATCATCTTCCACAACAAGGAACCAGCGGATGCCCTCAAGGGGCACGATGGCCGCCAGCATAGGGCCGTGGGGGCCCTGTACGGCAAAGGTTCTCAACTGCTCCTTAGGGAGAAGCGGAATGGAAAAATCCACTTTGTCCATCATTTTGCCGTGAAAGCGCGCCGCGGTTTGCAGCACGCCCTCGCCGTTGATCAGAAAGGCATCGCTGTTATGGCCGGAATAAACCCGTTCAAGCAGGGCATACACGGCGTCCATATCAATGGTGGCGCGCATGATGAAGCTACGCTCACCCGTATGCCGGAGAATGGCGATGATAAAATGCGGAACCTGACGGAAGCCCATGAACACGTCGCTGATATACACCCCTTTGCGCAGGGTTTCGCGGAACCAGTGCTCCCTGGAATAATCGGCATCACGCAGATCATACGGCCCCATATAGGTGACATGACGGCCGTCCATGCCGATGATCCCCAAGTCAGCGAAGGAATGGCTGTTGTTCTGCATTATGGTGAAAATTTCACTCAACCTGCCGTGATTGGTCAATTCCACATAGGGGTGGGTGAAGGCCAAAGTTTTTATCTGCGCGACACGCTCCGCCATGAAAGTTTCCAGCGCGCGGCGCTTGCTGTTGGTTAAGGCTTCTATGCCGGCGTTGATTTTTTCGTCATAGACGGCGTTAATTCTGTTCAGGCAAAATATCCCCAAGGCGACCAAGGGGGTAAGGGCCAGCAGCAGCAGCGTCAGCAGCACACGCCTGTAAATTCTGGCGTATTCGCGGTGAGTTGTCTGGGCCTTTGCCATGGCGAAACAGCGTACCTGCCTTGTGGTTCCTATGTCTTCTCGTGACGGCCAGGAATATCCCGCCCGGTGAACAGGGCACGGCAATGGCCGAGCATCTCTTTCCGCCGCGCGGCAACCCGCGCCGCTTCCTGCATGATCATGTCAAGCTGCCGGGTGTGTATTGTCATATATCCGGCCACCGCCAGCAGGTGTTCTCCGTCTTCGAGGCTCATGCCTTCCAGACGGGCGGACACGGCGTCATTGTGTACTTGCGGCTTGAAGCCGAACTCCCAGAGCAATTCCGCCACAAAACGCACACGCAGAATGCGTCTTTCGATGTCCGCCGCGCCTCCCCGCAGTTGAAAAACCAGGTAGTTTTCCCGCTTGCGCTCGCCGAGACGCGCTTCCACCGAAACAAAATGAAAGCCGAAACGCGAATGCAGACTGCAATAATTGCGCGCTATCATAAAATAATTTTTTTCAGAAAAATACGCCGTCTGCGCCGCCGGATCCAGATTCGGATTGGCTGAGGCCTCGAACAGCACTGCCATAAAACCCTTTCCGTCCACGGGAGGAGGCCCCTGCCAGGGATAAACATTCATGCCGCGCCATAAGGCAAGCATGGGAAGTGAGACGATTTCCGAAATGTCGATTACCGGTCCGGACGGCACGGAAGCAAAACCGTCATTCAGATTAACGACCCAAAATTGTTTCAGCACCGTATCTTTGAGTTGCTTGACCCGCTTGTGGGCATGGCGTCCGCCGGAACCAACGGCGAACATGGAACTGATGGCCTTTTCGTGGCAGTAACGGGCGATGTCATGATAGGTCGAGCAGTTGCGCGCGGCGAAATCCACGCTGTCCACCTCAAGGGTCAAGGGGAGAATATGCGCCGCCGCGTGCTGCAATATGCGAAACACGGGACTGCCGAGCATGTGATCGCGATCGTCCTTCGATTCGTCCCCGTCATCGCCTTCCGGAAAACGCCCGGAGACGGGGATGCCATCCCGCTGGAAATCATGATCTTCCGGCAAGGAGAGAAAAACAACGCTCAGGCCCACACTGGACTCCGTCAAACCGTGCGCGCGCTTGTACACAAGAGCCTCACGCCGATGGGCATGGGCCAGTGTTTCCCGAAAGGCAACAAGGGCCGCGTCTTCCGGCGCGCCGGGCGGAATGGGCCGCCCCCGGAAGGCAAGGCCAGCCGGCCGGGTGCCCGGCCCGTTACGTTCCGTCCACCCGGCGGAAGGCTGCTCTCCCTCTGCCAGAGACCAGAGACACAGGCACGGCAAAAAAGCGCGGCGCGGCGCGGCGACGCGCACGCGGGAAAATTCCGCGTTGATTTCCAAGGCAAGCTCTTCCGGGATCGGAGCATTCCCCACCAGATCGACCAGACTTTGGGAGAGTTTCGTCAGCCGCGCCCTGACAGGGCCACCAGCGGCCTGAATGCGCCGAATGACTTCCCCCTGCAGGTCATTGACCAAAAGAAAATATCGGCAGCCAGCCAAGGTAACCACAAAGCCGCCTTCCTCCCCCGCATTGAGGGAAAGCATTTCCACGACTTTAGCGTAGGCCGGCAGGCCCTCCGAATGGCCGAAGGGCAGCACGCGCGGCCCCACAGCCTGAAATCGCGGTTCATACACCACGGAAGCGACGGTTTTCTGCAATTCCGCAAAACGGGCATACAGCGCCTCGCATGGCGCCGGATACAGTTTCCCCAACTGCTGTATACACTGAAAAACCTGCGTCGCGGCGGCGGTGCACAGCTTCCGCACTCGCTGCATGCCGAAGGGGTGGTCGCAGCAAAGGGTATATTCCACTTGAGTCATGGTTTCTTGAAAATTGTTCCACTCCGTCAGAAACAATTTGAACGTGTGGTGAAGTCTCTCAAAAATTGCTCCGTCGTCGGCCGTGCCGGATGAAGACCCTCCGCCTTCGGAGCGCCTGAGAAAACCGAGCAGACGTTGCAGAGCCATGCGATTGAATTATGGGGAGCTACACATCAAAAAGCATTTCCAAATCATCCCGCGAAAGGGATTTCCAACTGTCCTTGCCGGGGATGACGGCCTCGGCTATATCCCGCTTGTTTTCCTGCAGTTTGACGATTTTCTCTTCCACTGTATTTTCGCAGATCAATTTGTAAGAAAAAACCTGGCGCGTCTGGCCGATGCGGTGAGTGCGGTCTGTGGCCTGATTTTCCACAGCCGGATTCCACCACGGATCATAATGAATGACATAATCGGCCGAAGTGAGATTGAGGCCGGTTCCTCCGGCTTTGAGCGAGATGAGAAAGATGGGGATCTGCGAGTTGTTGTTGAACCTGTCCACCATCTCCAGGCGCTCCTTGCTGGCGCCGTCAAGATAGCAGAAAGGCATTTTTTCGGCCTCAAGCCATTGCCGCATGATATGCAGCATCCGCACAAACTGTGAAAACACCAGAACCTTGTGCCCACCTTCCACAATCTCCGTAACCATATCCCTGAAGGCGTCAAACTTGCCGGAGGGCAAATTGTTGGTGAAACCGGGCAGTTCAATCTTCAACAAACGCGGATGGCAGCATATCTGGCGTAGTTTGAGCAAGGCGTCCAGAATCGACATCTGGCTTTTGGCGATGCCTTTTTCATCCACATCCGCCAATACCTGCTCACGCAGCTTGCGGGCGAGGGCCGCGTACAATTCCGCCTGAGCATCTTCCAGAGCGCAAAACGTCACATTTTCGAGCTTGGGCGGGAGGTCTTTGGCCACTTCCGCCTTGGTGCGACGCAAAATAAACGGGCGCACACGGGCGCGCAGGTAATCCAGCGTTTCCTGGTCGCCGTCCTTGATGGGTTTGACGATGCCCCGCTGAAAGGCATGCTGTGAGCCGAGAAAGCCCGGCATGAGGAATTCGAACAGAGACCACAGTTCAAAAAGATTATTTTCAATGGGTGTGCCCGAAAGACAGATACGCACACGCGACTTCAAACGCCGGACGGCGCGGGCCGTGATTGTGTTGGGGTTTTTGATGTTCTGGGCTTCGTCAAGAATCACCGCGTTAAAATCGTATTTTTCTATTTCTTCCAGGTTGCGGCGCAGGAGAGCATAGGTCGTCACCACAAGATGCGCGTCCGTCACCTGTTTGAAAAGCATCTCTCTCCGCGCTCCATAGATGATGACGCGCTTGAGGCCCGGCACAAATTTTTCTGCTTCCCGCTCCCAGTTGGGCAAAACTGAGGTCGGCACGATAATCAGATTCGGCCCTTCACGGCGCTGCTCCGTCATATGCTGAATGAAGGCAAGCGTCTGCACGGTTTTGCCCAGGCCCATCTCATCTGCCAGGATGCCGCCGAAGCCGTACTCAAAAAGGAAGTTCAGGTAGGAAAGCCCTTGCCCCTGGTAGGAGCGCAAGGTCGCCCGGAGTCCTTTGGGCAGAGCGACGGGGCTGATCTCCCGGAAAGAACGGATTTTCTCCCTCAGGGAATTCCAAAAAGAATCCGTGACGACATTGGGGATGTCGTCCAGCAGGTTATCCAGTACAGTAGCCTCATATTGCTGAAATTTGTGCTGCGGCGCCTTCGAGGGATCAAGCCCCAGACTTTGCAGCCTGTGAGCGAGTTTTGTCAGCCAGCTTTCCGGCAGGCTGGCGTAGGAGCCGTCTTTCAACTGCACATAGCGCTTGCCGCGCGCCCATGCCTTCCAGATTTTTTCCAGAGGCAAGCCCTGCCCGTCATAATCCACCGTGACATTGAGCGAAAACCATTTTTCTTTTTCATTGTGAGCCACATCCGCCGCGATGACGGCCTGTGTGGCGCGCACCTTGTAGCGGGTGAGGGCGCGTTCGCCGTAAAAACGGTAAGATTCCGCCATAGTTGGATAGACGTCGAGTAAAAAGGCAATGGCCTCTTCCGGCTCCAGGAACCAAAGTTTGCTGGAACGCGACTGAAAGCCGGTTTTTGTCAGTTCGGCAAGCAATTGCGCCTCTTCTCCCTGGTGGCGGCGCACCAGATAGGTTTTGCCCTGATAGGCGTAACTTCCCGTCTGAAAGTCGGGATTTGGCCCGTTAATGGTGAATTCGCCGTGTATGGTTTCGTAGATATTGTCTATTTCCAGGGTTAAAAGGCTACCTTCCTCGTCCAGAAAAAGTTTGGGATTATAAGTGGCCGGCTGGAAAATCGGAGCCATGAGCTTCAAAAATTCCTGCGGCCGGTAAAGGTCGGAATCCGGCAGCTTTGTCCAGACTCTATCCAGAAACTCCGACATGTCTTCGTGCGGCACGGCGGCCTGCTCATGAATGAGCCGGTGTACAAGACTCGGCTGCAACGAGGTCTGTACCGGGTAAAATTTATGGTTGAAGCAGACCCACAGGGGCATTTGCCCATGAAAAGTGATGGGGTCGCGTTCCAGCCGCGGGGCGTCGTCATCATTGCCTTCGTCCGGCTGGCGTATGGACAGCGGCGGCTGCCCCTCACGCTGGATGATCACCTCAAAATACAGGCCGAAGTCATCCAAAACGGGTCTGAGTTTCAGGGCAAAAGGCGTGCTCTCAATGCCGCAGGGCTGATCCGTGTCTTTCCAGAGCAAATAGTACTCATTACGCACAGCCCAGAAAAACCAGGAGAGCAACCCGTCCGGCACCTCGACCCTGTGACCATAATAATCAAGATAACGACCTATTTGCCGGGCCACTTGCGGCAATTGCGGGGAAGATTCGCACCACTCCGGGTTGGCGATTATCTGCTCCAGCGTTATGTCCGTGTGAACGTTTGAAAGACCGCCTTTGTTCTGGCGCCCCCGGAAAAACGACACCAAAAGGCGGCCCTCTTCCGGCGTAAAACGAAAAATGAGATAGTAGCGACCAGGCTCGGCCTCCATATCCGCAGAAAAAAAACTGCGAAAACTCCGCCGCCAGTCCACATCGGGCGGCGGGGCTTCTTCGCTCTCGCCCCGCTCCCTGCGCAAGTCCTCCAGAAAACGCATGGCCAGCGCGGCCACGTGGCGGCAAATACCGGAAAAAGAATCCTCGCAATTGCATTGGCTTGTTACGGCCTGACCTGCCAGAGAAACTTGCAGTGAAGGGGTATATACCTGGAAATCCTCTCCCTGGATTGTGCCCTGCACTTCCCAGGGTTCACCTTCCTGAATATTTATTTTTTGCACCCCGTTGTCCGAAAGTATATACTTGGCCGAGTCGCGGACATACTCCGGCACGGTATCGTGCAGAAATCTGCCGCATATTTCGGTTATAGAGCTCAATTCTGAACGACTCATAGTTTTTGGAGACTAGCACAGAGTTAAGGATAAAAGCAACCAACCAGCATCTATGAAAAACAATTTTTTCACAATTTCCGCCGTTTTCTTGCTGGCCCTATTTTCGCCCGGCCTTCATCCTCTGGCCCTGTCTGACAGCCACATTGAAAAGACGGACGATTTCGGCGATCGCATCATTTTCGGCGGCATCGGCGAGGCATCCAACCTGATTTCCTATCTCACCACGGATTCCGCCTCACATGAGGTGGCGGATATGCTTTTTGTCGCGCCCCTGCGCTACAACGGGGATTTGCAGGTGGAACCCTGGGCTGCGGAGCATTTCAGCATTGAAGACGATGGCCGCCTTCTGCGTTTTACCCTGCGCAAGGGCATTTTGTGGGAAGACGGTCGGGAGTTGACGGCCGAAGACGTGGCCTTTACCTACAAACTCGTCATTGACCCCGCGACGGCAAGCCCCTACGCCGAGGATTTTCTGCGCGTCAGAGAATTTCGGATTACAGGCCGCTATACCTTCGAGGTTTTTTATGAAAATTTCTTTTCCCGTGCCGTGGCCTCGTGGATGAACCCCATTTTGCCCAAACACATTCTTGAGCGGCAAAACATCCGCAATACTCCCTTCGCCCGCCAACCTGTGGGGGCCGGGCCTTATCGCCTTAAACGGTGGGAGCCGGGCAGCCGGATCATTCTATCGGCTTCACCGACCTATTTCCTGGGCCGGCCGAGCATCGCCGAAGTGGTGTACCGCATTATTCCCGACACGGCGTCCATGTTTATGGAAACCCGGGCCGGACGTCTGGACGTGATGAACTTGAGCCCCATGCAATACCTGAGAGAGACCGATGGCTCCCTCTGGCGGGAGCATTACGCCAAATACCGCTTTCTGGCCTCGGCCTATGTTTTTCTGGGCTTCAATATGGAACATCCCTTTTTCAAGGATATACGGGTGCGCAAAGCCATTTCCCTGACCATCAACCGGGACGATCTGGTCAAGGGCGCGCTGCTGGGGCAGGGCGTGCCGGCCTTCGGCCCCTTCAAACCGGGAAGCTGGGCCTATCATCCCAGCCTTGCCCCGGTGCGTCAGGATATCACAGCCGCGCGCGCTCTGCTGGCCCAGGCGGGCTTCAAAGATGAAAACGGCGACGGCATCCTGGAAAAGGACGGCAATCCCTTTTCCTTTACCATATTGACCAATCAAGGTAACGAACAGCGCATTCTGACGGCTGAAATCATACAAAACGCCCTTGCCGATATAGGCATTGACGTGCGTATACGCACTGTGGAATGGGCCGCGTTTATCCGCGAGTTTGTGCACAAGGGACTCTACGACGCCATAATCCTCGGCTGGACCATCCCCCAGGACCCGGACATCTATTCCATTTGGCATTCGTCGGGCGCGCGGGAGGGAGGACTCAACGTCACCCGTTACACCAACAGGGAAGTGGATGAATTGCTGGAAAAAGCGCGCGTGATACCGGACCAGGATGCAAGAGCCGGGCTGTATTACCGCTTTCAGGAAATCCTGGCCGAGGAACAGCCCTATTGTTTTCTCTTTGTGCCCTATGCCCTGCCCGTTGTGCAACGGCGTTTCACAGGCATAAAACCGGCTCTGGCCGGCATAATGTACAATTTTGAGGATTGGCGCGTTCCGCGCGAAAAACAGCGTTACACGGTAACGCCGTAAATGTTGATTTAACAGAAAATGCCGGATTTTCACGAAATCCAATGGGAATGAAGTGAAAATTTCCCCGGCTTGGAAACGGTGGACAGCTATGACCCAAATACAGCAGGTAATCGAAGTTATGCGGAGTGAAGGCGGTTTTGCGACCTTTGGGAGATTAAACTCGCTGCTGGGCTTTGCAACCTGGAAAACCAAAACGCCAGAGGCGACAGTAAGGCGTATTGTACAGGACAGTCAGGCATTCTTCAAGGTAAGACCGGGGCTTTGGGCGTTGACTGAGCGTAAGGACGAGTTGCTCAGCATGTTCCAGTTGGACGGCGACGATAAGAAAAAACAGGATGCCTTCAATCATTCCTACTATCAGGGGTTGATACTTGAAATAGGCAACTTGAGACACATGCGTACCTTTGTTCCCAGCCAGGACAAAAACAAGCTCTTTTTGGGCAAACCGATGCGGGAGATTGCTACTCTGCCTCAAATATATGAATTCACTTATCCAAAAATCGTAAAAAAAGCCAAAACAGTTGACGTGATCTGGTTTAATGAAAGAGACATGCCTTGCGCATTTTTTGAAGTTGAACACTCAACGGACATCAAAAATTCATTGCTTAAATTTTATGAATTACAGGATTTTTCCGCAAAATTTTATATTGTTGCCGGTGAATACCGGCGAAAGCTCTTTGACGACGTTACGAATTACTCAATATTCAAACCCATCAAACGGCGTATCGAATTTAAAAGCTACGACTTTCTGTCGCAGTTGCATTCACAGGCTTACGGACAAGTGAAATCTGAAACCCTGTGATACGATTCACACAAAAGCCGACAGGAGCGATTCAGGACTGTTTCCGGAAAATCAGGGTCATCATGTTGCCCCAGAAGGGAGGCGAAACCTCTTCAATAACGCCGCCCGAGGCTTTGCGGCGTAAGGCTTCGTGTACGGTCGCAATGTCTTTTTCCGGCTTGGCGTAAGGCGTTTCCTCATAAAAAAATCTCTCCCCCACAAGGAAGCAGCCCAATCGGCTGAACTCCCCGGCAAGGGATTGCGGGCTGAACCCCACGCAGTCGCACGGCGTAAGATGAAATTTGAACAGGTTTTGATACAAGCCGTGACAAAACGAATGCATGTTGGGCTGGGCCGTGATGAAAACAAACCCTCCAGCGTCAAGCAGGGAAACGGCTTTTTGGAAGAAAAGGCGCGGTTTTCGCAAGTATTGCAGGACGCCGCGAAAAATAATCAAATCATATCCGGGGTCAATGTCCAATTCGGGGAAATAGCCCTCCCACACCGGATATTTTTGCGCCGCCTCTCGCGCCGCGCTCTGCCCGAATTCCACCCCACGGCAAACATGCCCCCGCGCGGCGAACAAATCAAGAAAAAGCCCATCCGCGCAGCCGACATCCAAAACGCGAGCCTTGTCGGGCAAAAACCGGCTGATATAATCAAAATCAACCAGATACATGCGCCGCCGCAAAGCCCGTTCCTCTTCGTCGGCGTTGTGCTCGTCGGTGAGATAGTCTTTCCAGTATGCGGTCAGCCCTTCTTCCGTCAGACAATGGTCGCAGTAAAAGACGCCGCAGCCGCAACGCACGGCATTGACGCCCTGCGTCACGGCGTAGACGGTTTCCCTTCCCACGGACTCGCAGACAGGACAGGCGGGTACTTTTTCCAGATAACGCGGGTTCAGGTAGACGGTGTTCATAATTCGGCATTTCCCCGAGCATGACGAAGCTTTTTAGAGCATTCCAGGCTTAAGACTGCCGCTTGACGACGAAATGAATTCGCCATGCGACAATCTCGCTGCTTCAATGTTAATTTGCTCTGAGCCTGAAAAAGGCTCTATCCTGTTCATGGCGGGCATGTCAACGGACACGGCAAACCGTAGACGCCTCTTATAACGGCATAAAAAGAAGAAAGCCCCCGGATCTAGGGGGCTTTTAAAGATTTGGCAGCGGCCTACTTTCCCGCAAGAGAATTTGCAGTATCATCGGCGATGAAGAGCTTAACTGCCGAGTTCGGAATGGGG
>JAITGC010000004.1 GCA_031280915.1 Desulfovibrio sp.
GCAGCGTCGTAATCGAAACACCAAGCGTCTTCGCCGCTTCGCCTATACTAGAAAATCTATTCATATTGAACAGATTAAAGTAGATTTAACTAGATGTCAAGAAAACTGTTCAAACCCTCCTCTTCCTGTGCCACCCACGCCGCGTAAAAAAACGTCTGAAATCGAAACCGACCTGGACGCTCTCCTGGATTCTATGGAAAGCCCCTTCACATCGTCGGAAGGAGAGATTGATGACGGTGATGAAGATGATTAATCACCGGGTGGCGCCGCCTGGAACCGGTATGGGGGCATCCCTGTATTTTCCTTGGGTCGAAATTCCCTCGGTTGAGCAACTGACACGGTAGGCGTTTACGGGACAAGACAGTGCAAATCATAAATCTCGTCGCGTCCGCCTCGCTTCGGCATTTCCACTCTTTTCACGGACTTGGGCCGCTTTCTTCGTCCTCTTGGGAATTCAGCCATCCGTCGCGTTTGTTCCTGGCCTTTTCCAACTAGAGCGGATTAATTTTTGACACTTGCTGCGGCGCTTAACGGCGACCGACAGCCGTTGCCCGAAGGGGCTTACGGATGCCTATCCCTTGCGGGAAGTAAATTTCGCCTAGGCCTTGGCAGTGAGCGGCGAGACGTTCGCCCCGCCGCCAGAGCAATTTCAAAGTGAAATTGCTCTAAAGAGAACCTGCCCTCCACATGCACCGCCCCAGGATCACACCTTCCGAGATTTCTTCCAAATCCAGGTTGTTTATCATTTTGCCTGTGAGATCTATGGCGAACAGGCGTTTGCCTTCCCGCTCAACCGCCAAGGCCAGCCACATCTTGCCAATCCACTGTATGCAAAACACTTTGCCGGCCTGAAATTTTCTGTCTGAAAGATTAACAAGAACGTCGTCATCTTTTCTGATGCCCGCGTTTTCCAAAAATTCGTTGTCCTGGCGGAGCATTTTGCATGTTTCCGGGGAAAGAGTCATTGCTTCAAGCAAATCATGTGTGAAAAGGGAGGAACTGGAGCCAGTTGAGAGCGGGAAGATTTCATGCTTTACTTCTTTCTTGGCGTCATACAGCCATGTTGTGGCGGTATCGACCATCTGCTTGAAATTAGTCCCTATGGCTTCGGATACTTTCCCCGCCGCTTTCGCCGATTCTTTGGCGGAAAGCCTTCCGTAGGCGATTTCCCTGATTTTTTCGGCAGGCATGTCGATGTATGAGGAAAGTTGTTCAGGCGTGTATCCACCTCCATTCTTGGAGAGCAAATAGCGAAAAACCAAATGCCCCTCCTTCATGTTCTTGACTATTTTCCTTTTGTTTTGCGTGCCCCTCCGGCGTTTTTTCGGCTCTTCTCCAGATTCAATGAGCGAAGGCGTATCGACATCATCCATGCTTTTCATGCTTCTCTCCTTTTTCGCACACGGAGTTTCCCGCGCGTACGTCCTCTAAAAAGCCGCATAAAATGCGGGTTGATTGTTTATCTTATCGGAATTTTTCTGAAATGGTATATGATATTTCGGAAAAATTCAAGCATTTCCGGACTGCGCCGTCCAGTGGTTCTGAGTTGTGCCTGAAAACGTTGTAATTTTTGAAATCAACTGTAATTTTTGGATAGAGGGATAAGTCAACCTTTTAATGTTTTCAAGCCCTGGAGTTTTATTTTGTTTCGGTCATGGCGAGCGCGATCTTGCGCCAACGCGGCGATTCGTGTCTCAAGGCGACGATTGGCGACCATGCGCCCAGGAAGTCGTGTCCTGAAGGGTCAAATCGCGAATACATGACGCCTTTGCCCCGGCCTGGAGCATGCGCGAACCAGCCCGGGGCGACATAGATGCCCGTATGGTAGCCGGATGCGCCGTTGCCTCTGAAGACGAGCACATCGCCTGGGGCGAGCCTTGCCTTGTGTTTACGAAAACGGGCCTGCTCCGCGGTTGAGCGTGGCATGGGATAGCCGCTGGTTCTATAGACCCAGTAGACGAAACCGGAGCAGTCCATGCCCTCTTCGGGATACGTTCCTCCGAGCCTATAGGGAAGTTCGAGGCAGGAGCGAACGGCGCGCAGAATATTGAGTTGTTCCCGACGGAGTAAAAGCCGTAAGGCGTGTACTCTTTCATGATCTTCGGCAGTTGCGGATGATGCCGTGAAGAGCAGGAAAATCAGGCAGACGGCGAGCGGCATGCTTTTCATGGCGACGGCGAACAGTCGTCTTCAGGTTCGACGCCCAATTCGTCAAGCAGACGGCCGGCAATATTCTCAAAAGTCGACATGGCCGCCTCAAAATCCGGTGGATTTCTCTCAAAAACAAGATCTGACAAAATTCCGGCATAGTTTGCCGCATACATCGGGCTTGATCTGAGTTTGCCCATCGCCTCGTTCATCTTTTTCACAGGATCGTCCGCGAATTCGGCGCAATGGCCTTTGAATCTCAGTATATCGCTTTGCACTTTTCCGGCGAAGAGTTTCTGCAGAGAAGGCTCCCAAGCGACTCTCCCAATGTTGACAATCCTGTCTATATCGTAGAGGTGGCGCATCAAACGCGGATCGTCGCTATAGGAAGCCCGATCATCGCCCATGCGGCGCAAGAGCGCCACCACCTTGTCTGACAATGTTTCACGCATGCTCACACATTCCACTTCAACCTGCCCGGCCGATGTGATATTCAGAATTTCCTCGGCAAGAGGTCTTACAGGCCGCATTCCTGTGGCGTCAGTCGGTGAAATTTTGATGAATTCCATTTTAATTTCAGGACGCAGGGATGCCACAGATGGATAAGACACATTATAAGGCAGCCTGAAGCGCATGGAACTGTTGTTGTCCCTTGCCCGATAGTTTTTCTCCGTAAATTCAAAGCCTCCCGCGCGCAAGGCGTCAATAATCTTGTGCTTGACCGCGCTCAGTATTCTCCGGTCATGGGATGTCGTATTTCCCTCTTCCCTGACGACCATTCGAAAATCCGCGTCCTCCGACATTCTGCCGGTGATTCCGTATGCCTTGGCAAGGCAGGTTCCCCCGCAGAAAACAACTTTTACTTCGTCGTCACAGATGGTGGAGGCTATCTTTATCGCCTCAGTCGTAAGAAAATCTTTTTCCAGAACGCCGGGAGGGAGCGGCAAATCTTTTGTTGCCGACAAATCATCTATGACTTCCCGTTGGTATGCACTAAGACCTTTCATACCTTGTTGACCTTGCGCCTATGGTGAGCTTGCGGGTGATTCGCCTTTTCCCAATGTCAAAAGCCGATGTCACAGGTATCTGTGTCGTTTTGCCCTCGTTGTATTCACGCTGCGCCCGCCCAAGACGCCATTTCACACCCATCTTGTCAAGAAATTGCGCGGTCAGTTCTTCCAAGGGTTGAACAGGAACCGGGCTGTTGCTTATTATGCCAATTTTAGCTTTCGCATACACGCCATATCCAAAGCGGTACAGCACACCTTCGTCCACCAGGCGTTTGAGACTCTCCGCGACAGCCGTATTGTGGCCGAATTTTCTCAAATCGCGCGTCATGAACAGGTCTCCGCGAGAATTTGCGATGGACTTTTTTATGCGGGTAAAAATTGTGTTTCCCATGGCAGTCCTTCCTTAACAAGAATATCCGTTATTCCTTATTTAAAATTTTATATTAACATTATTGAATGTCAAGATATTTTTTTACAATAATATCCTGTATACATCTTATGTCGACATATCGCTCGTAGCTCAGGTGGTAGTGCCGCATAGCGTCCACAGTCATCTTGAAAATATCCATACTATGCCTCATAGCTTCAAATTATACCGGATAGCCAGTTGTACCCACCATCCTTCCGGCAATGAAGGGACATGGCCTTCTTTCTCAGCCAATCTGAGGCATTGCAGAATTGTAAACAAGCCCATCACAAATTCGTGATAGTTATCCCGCATCGCAAAAAGTAACGGATCAGCGCAACAGTCCGCGAACTTTTCTTCCGCTGAAATTTGCCCTGATGCATCCCGAACCGGAATGGCGGGATTGTCCATTGAAACTGTTCCAAGCATCTCTTTTCTCCTTACTCGACAAGACAAACAAAATATGCGATACTTGTATCTCAAACACGGGAGGAGTATAATGGGCGCTGTATCTCTGCGGCTGCCGGACGACATCTCCGAACGCCTCCAGCGATTGGCGGCGGAAACGGGGCGGAGCAAAACATATTATATGCTGGAGGCCATCCGGGAACATCTGGATGACCTGGAAGACTTGGCCCTTGCGGAAGAGCGGTGGCGGAATCTTCAGGCCGGAAAATCCCGGACAGTGCCACTTGAAGAGGTGATGCGGCGCTATGGGCTGGACAGTCAGGTTTGAAAAGGCCGCTGAGCGGGATCTGGACAGGATTGATCCCCAAATTGTCCGCCGCGTCCTTGCCTTTCTCACCGGACGGGTCGCGGAACGCGATGATCCGCGGAGCCTCGGCGAAGCCCTGAACGGTTCGGAACTTGGCGAGTTCTGGAAATACCGCGTCGGAGACTACCGGATCGTCTGCCGCCTGGAAGACGCGGTGGTGACGGTGTTTGTCGTGCGCGTCGGCCATCGGAGCAGGGTGTACAAGCAATAGCGCTTTATCCATCACTTCCCTCCGGCCTCAGGAGGCGGCAGCAGCGACGCGGCGCGTTGCGAAATTCCACCATGTTTGCGGCGCCACTCTATCGCTTTTTTTACATGTATGCCGGGTCTGGTGGAATTTATTTCTTCAATGGGGGTTTTCGGAGGATTTGCGCACCTATATCCATTCTCTCTCTTGGCGTACTTTGTTATCGCCGTATCCGTTGACGCGTGTCCCATAAGAGCGGCAATCTGCCTGTCGCTTTTGGATGAAGCTTTCATATTGGCCGCGAACTGGTGTCGCGCCGAATACAGGGAAATCGCCTGGCCATTGTATAAATCCTCGCGACTCAGGACGTGGACACGGCTGACGTAGGTCAGACGTTTTCGGCATTGTTGATAAAGGTTTTCGAATGGCTTGCCCTGCGCCTTCCAAGCCTGTACATCATGCAAGAAAGCGCGAATGTCATCAATTTCCCTTTTGTTGCCTTCTTTCTTGAAAATGAGATGCCGGTACTCGCCGTTCCCTCTTTCTTTGTTTACCTTCGCGTTTTTAACCTCAAGAATGAATTTGTCGCCTTCAAATTTACTGGACGCGTGTTCCCATTCTGCCGGGCGGAGTCCGGCGGCTATTCCGGCTTTTAACCATCTGACGATAATTCCGTCATAATCCGCGTTTTTTCTCAGACGCCCACACCCTGCGGTCAGCCAATAAACAAGCCTTTCCATAATTTTTTTCGGACACATTTTAAGCTTCAGTGATGCCGTGTTTTCTCCTCCTTTCCTCAAAGAAGATCCCACATCTGAATTCCGCAGCTTTTGCGTCTCCTCGACCGGACTGTTATTTTTCATCCACCAGAGCAGCGCGCTGCGATACAGATAATAGGTGCTCTTGCACCATATCGTCCCTTTTTCGGGATTCGGAGCCAGAGTTTTTCTTTCAAACCATGATTTAATCTCATAAGGGGCCTCTTCCCAGGTTTTCCCGGTATCCTTTTCAAATTCCGTTCGGAGATTGTTCACGCGTTTCCAATACTCCGCAATTGTCCTCGCGGTTAGTTTGATGTCGGATTTTCCATGCTTCACACTCATTTTTGACACCATGAATTTTACAGGGTTTTCCGGGACGTCAAGATATTTTGCGAGATAATATTTTTAATTTTTTATAATTTCAATGAAAAATTTAAGAGTAAATTTTTATTGCGTATTTTTCATGAAAATGCAAACATGTTTTTAAAGAAAAATACCTGACAGGCTGGAGTTTGCAATGGATGCGAAAACACCCGGAAAAACCTTTGGATTTGTCTACAAGGCCTATGACAGGGAAAGATTTGAGACGCCCTGGGGAGCGGTGGTAACGCTCGGAACAAACGGCAGACCGGCTTATGACACAGGAGCCGCGGCCTGGAGGGACGAGGGGGAAAACGGCGGCAGGGTCATCATCCATGCCCATGAAGGCGCGGTGTTGGCCACAGGCCAGAGGGACACCAAAGGCGGCGGAAGTTCAAACTTCTGGTTTGTCGTCAAAGATTCCAAGGCAGTGCAAATAGAGCGCGCCGCCGGTATGGCGGTTATGCGGGACGCGGCGGAGCAGGCGGGAAAGGCTTCGGAAACATCCGCGCATCCTGAGCCTGAAATCATTTCAAAAATTTCTGAACCAGCGGATGAGATTTCACGTTCTTCTGATAAGATTCCCCGCTTTACCGAAAACGGGCTGGTCATGCGAGGTTTGCCGCTGACCGAAGATGTGGCGTCCGAAATACTCGCCGGCCTTCCGCGTGAGGATATTATTTCCATTTTTCCCGAAAGCGGGCGGACGGCCGCGCTTGCCTTTCCCAAGGGCTAT
This sequence comes from Desulfovibrio sp., assembly GCA_031280915.1. Lineage (GTDB taxonomy): Bacteria > Desulfobacterota > Desulfovibrionia > Desulfovibrionales > Desulfovibrionaceae > Desulfovibrio. Next base: position 6,384 of record JAITGC010000004.1, read on the forward strand.
CTTGGGAAGCTGATTCTGGCCAGAGCCTTTCCCCATGTGGAAGCGTCACCTTCTGAAGCCCAGGCGGAAATGATCTGGTCATCCCTTCGTCACCTGAGGATTGGCGGCATCTGGTATTACGCCGACGATAATCAGTCGTTACGGCGTGTTCCGGCTCAAAGACAGATCACGGTTGAGGCGCAGTACCAACATCTGCAGTGGGCGCGCGTCAAGGAACGCCCCGTCGGGCAGGCGGAGCTTGCTCAACGTGTCGATGAACTTGAGGAGGCATATCATGCGGCTGAAAAGCTGACAGCGGACAGGGACGGATTCTACATAGACGGAAAACGCCTTACAGCGGAGCAAGCGGAAAACGCCCTGAGCGTCCTTGACCGTGAGCGTCTTCTGGGCCTGTTGCCCAACGACGGGGAGCGGGTTGAACAGGCGGACGCCCCGGACGCCTGGCTGCGCCTGCATCTGGTTGCGAGCCTCTATTCCGCCGGCGAGGCCGATAACGCCGCGAGGCCGTTATTTTTGGAAGCCGGCCTTACGGAATACAATGACATGAACTCCTTGCCGGAGGCTTTCCGGAAATTCGCCGGCATGGACGCAGACGCGTTTCCTGTTTTTTTCAGGAAATTCAGCGAAAACGAGGGTGTTTTAATCCGGCCATTCAGAAGCTCGTCCATATATGGCTGGCAAGTCTGCGACTGCCGGGTGAATCGCGGGATGCTTTCGCCGGTCTGGAATTTTGAAAAACCCGAGAATGCCGCGAATTACGCCGGAGTTCTTGAGGAGGGATTCTCAGAAAAGGAGGGTCTCACCCTCAAGGCCGACGGCATGCCATCGGAACGCGAGGCCGGACAGGCAATTTTGGATATCCCCGAGCAACCGGGGTCGCGGAAAAGTGTCCGGGATTACGGAACGCCTGACAATCCCGACATCATGAATCTTGCCGAATATTACGCGGACATTTTCGAGACCGGCATTGGCGGCTTTCGAAACATTGTGGAAGCCCGCAAATTTGCCGGTGATCTTCTGAACACGAATGTCGAGAAGGGAACGACGCTTGCCAAGCAGGTTGAGGAAGCCATTGAGACAGGCGTTGTTTTGTGCGCCAGGCGACTTGTCGCGTCCGGTCGCGAAAAAGGCGCGGATGACGTTTCCATATATAACGCTCTGGTCAACCTTTACAATCGCATGCCGACACTCGGTACGCGGACAAGCACAAGCGTCGCCAATCAGGCGTATTCCACGCCTGTGCCCATAGCCTTCCTCGCGTCCAGGCTTGCCGGCATCAACGAAAACGACACTGTTTACGAGCCCGCTGCCGGCAACGGAGCGCTTCTCATTGAAGCGAATGTCGCGAAGGCCATAGTCAACGAGCTTGATCCCTTGCGCGCCGAAAATCTGCGCGAGCAGGGTTTCGGCAACGTCACGGTGGATGACGCCACGCAAATCTCGTGGAGTTCCGGCCGTGAACCGAAAGTGGACAAGGTTATCGCCAACCCGCCTTTCGGGCATGTGACCGATCCGCGTCTCGGCAATACAACCTGGGATACGGGTCAGTACAGAACTCCTGAAATAGACCATGCCATTTTTTTCAAGTCCCTGGAGGCGATGAAGGACGATGGCAGGGCCGTGATTCTCATAGCCGGCAAAAAGGGCACGGAGGAGATGCGGTCAAAAGATTACCGGGCTCTGAACCAGAGGCAATTTTACCAACAACTGTTTGACAATTATATTGTTGAAGACCATTTTTGCATTGACGGGAGTCTGTATTCACGACAGGGGGCAGGCTGGCCGATTGACGTCCTGGTAATCGGCGGCCGGGGAAAAACGGAAAACCGTATTTTCCCCGGAGCAAATCCGCCGCGGGTTTACAAAACCTTTGACGAGCTTGCCTCAGTCTTCACACGGCGTGATAACCCGGTCAAGGGAGATATTTCAAATCAAAAAGGAGAACACGATGAAAAAATGGTGGATGCCCCCGAGCGAGTCGTCAGCCATGACGCTGGAAGTGCCGGAGGACTGGAACGGAGAAATCGGGAGCGAGAACAGTCTGCTGTCGCTGATCGGGATGAAAGTGGAGAATCTGCTGCGGGCGAACCGGGATCCGGAGAATCCGGACGGGGAGTGGGACACGCTGGCGGGCCTGGAGAGGCTCGAAGAAACGTTCGGCCTGAGCTTTCATCCGGACAAGGTGAACGGAACGGGCATAGCGATGGAACTCAGGGGGCATCTGATCAGCCATTGCCTGGACGAGGAGGAGACGCCCCTCGTCTATCCCCTGAAAGCGAACCTGACGGAGGATCCGGAGATAGAGGATCTGACGTTCGGCGAGTGGGTGGACATGATAGCGGCGGCGAACTGACCCCCGCGGGGGCGCCGTGGCCGCGTGAGACCGTTTTTCAGGTTCCCTATCAAAAAGCTTCGCAAGCTTATTCCATGGGCACGCTTGTGCCAAAAAACATGGCCAGCGCGGTACACAACGCGCTGGCGCGCCTGCAAAACAAACGCGGCGACATCGACGGGTTTGTCGCCGGAGAACTTGGCTGCCGCAAGGAGGATCTGCCGGACTACTTCGCGGGGGAGCAGATAGACGCCATTGCCCTTGCCATTGACAATCTCAGGGACGGAGCGGGGTTCATTATCGGCGATCAGACGGGCATCGGCAAGGGCCGCGTAAACGCGGCCATCATCCGTTGGGCGAAAAGACAGGGAAAAATCCCTGTTTTCGTCACCATGACTCCGGAACTTTACGCCTCAATGGTTGAGGATTTAAGCGATATCGGCATGCCCGGTTTCACGCCGCTTGCGACCAACAACAAACTGTCCGGCAAAGACGTTATCGCTCTGCACGATGGTCGCGTCATTTCGACAAAATCCGACCACAGCAAGGAGCTTGAAGCAGAGATGCGCAACGGCGTCGCCAACTACGATGGCGTTTTCACGACATACAAACAGTTGGCCGCGCACGGCGACAAACCAACTCCCAGACGTGAATTTTTGAGCGCAATCGCGCGGGACGCGGTGTTCATTCTGGATGAATCGCACAACGCCGGCGGTGAAGTCTCAAAGCCCGGCGCAAGGCAGAACATCGCGGCTTTCATCCGCTCTTTGCTCCAGGAGTCGCCCAACGGCGCGTTCTACTCATCGGCTACCTATGCCAAGCGGCCTGACAACATGCCGCTCTATTTCAAGACGGATATGAGCATAGCGGTTCAAAATATGGACAGGCTTGCCGAGGCCGTCGGCAGGGGCGGCATTCCGATGCAGCAGGCGGTAGCCGCAATGCTCGCCAAATCAGGGCAGTATATCCGGCGTGAACGTTCGCTGGACGGCGCCGAGGTAAACACGAAAATTATTCCCATTGACACCGGCAACGCCGAATGCTCCGCATCCATAATGCGGGCCATCATGGCTTTTGACGAGATGAAGGGCCAAGGGGTGCGTGCAATTAACGAGACGGCCGCTCGCACTGGAGGCGTTGTCACGCAAAACAAATCCACGGGCAAGGCCGGGGCGGATTCCTGTAATTTCACATCCACCATGCACAATTTCATTTCCCAGAGCCTTTTAACGCAAAAGGCGGCATCTGTGGTTGACGAGGCGGAGGCTATGGTCAGGCGAGGGGAAAAGGTCGTCATTGCCCTGTCGAACACCATGGGATCAATGATTGATTCTTACGCCAAGGAAAACAATCTTCGCCCCGGCGACAGAATTGATCTTTCATTCAAGGATCTTTTTCTGCGCTATCTTGAAAAAAGCCGCACTATCAATATCAAGGACGCGAAGGGTGATATTGTCGAGTCACGGCTCATGACAGACGAGGAAATCGGTCCGGTGGCGGTGACGGCATATGAAAACGCGCTGTCGCTTATTGAGGAAAGCGATTTCAGCGCGCTGCCCGCCTCTCCCATCGACTATCTCATGAATGAACTGCGCGGCAGGGGGATAGGCTCCGACGAAATCACCGGACGTACCGCCAGAATAGATTATTCGGGCGACTTTCCGACCTATGCCGTGCGCAAGACTTCTTCAGCGGTCAAGCAGTCGGCAAGGGAGCGTTTCAATAGCGGCGAGGTTGACGTTCTTGTCATCAATCAGGCCGGATCCACCGGCATCAATCTCCACGCTTCGGAGAAATTCGGGGATCAGCGGCGGCGCAACATGATCATCGCCCAACCCGAACTGGATATAAACGTTTTCATGCAAACTCTGGGACGAGTGTTCCGCACCGGACAGGTATGTCCTCCGGCCTATCACCTTCTGTTCTCCAATCTTCCGGCTGAAAAGCGCGTTGCCGCGGTTCTGTCCAAGAAAATGGGGTCATTGAACGCCAACACCACAGCCGGCAAGGATTCGGACGCGTCATTCAAGAATATTCCGGATTTCCTCAATACCTATGGCGATCAGGTGGCGGCGTCAATAGTGCGGGATGATCCCGTGTTGAACAGAATGCTCGGCTACCCGGTCAATGAGGACGCTTCGGCTGACGACAGCGACGCCATGCGGAAAGTCACAGGGCGCATTCCCGTTCTGCCCATTGCGGAGCAGGAATCGCTCTATGATCTTCTGGAATCGGAATACATTGCCCTGGTGGCGCAAAAGGAAGCCATGGGCGGTTCCGGGCTTGAGGCCAAGGCCCTGCCGCTTGACGCCAGGCCTTTGTCTTCATTTGAACTGACTCCGTCTGTCTGCGTCGGCAAGGAAACTCCTTTTGCCGAGGCTTCGAACATTGGCATGTACGATGTCAAAAAACTCGGCAAGCCCTATTCTTCGGCCAAGGTAAAAGAACTTGCCGAGGCCGGCAAGGCGTCAGCCATCGGCGTACCCGAATTCAAGGAAATGGTGAAAAAATGGGACACCGACCGCAGGAAGGCCATGCGGGGTGATGAGAAAAATCTTGGGCAGGCGGCCTACGAGACCTTTTCCGAGAAGACGAAAAACGCCATGGCCGCGATAGCTTGTACGCTTGGGCAGTTTGAACCCGGCGTCGCGGTGGACATCTCGGCGGACTCGATCTCTCTGAAAGGAATAGTCACCAAGGTCACATACAATCAGCGGATCGGCAATCCCACGGCGCTCGGCGCCTGGAAAATCGACGTTGCCGTCGCTGATGCCGTCAAGAGCGTCAGCCTGTCGTTTTCGCAGATCGTCAAAGGAGCGGATCGCGGTGGGGTAAACGTTGAACCCGGCGGATACGAATTCAACGGTCTGGAAAGGAGGTACGCGCTTTTTGATGCCGCGCAGTCCCAGAGCAGAGAGCGGGTGTGCATAGCCACAGGCAATATCCTGAGCGCTTACGACAAGCTGTCCAAGGGCCGGATCGTCACTTTTTCCGACAGTGAGGGCAACGTCATCCCCGGCATAATATTGCCCCAGGGCGAGACGCCGGAAAAAGCACTGGCGAACGCCGATGTGAGTCTCAACGCTGAACAGGCCATGGGTTTTCTCAAGGAGATGAATTCCCGCGCCAAGCCGGTTCAGGTGAAAACCGACGACAAGATTATGCGCATAATGATGTATATAGGCGGAACCTACAACATTTATGTGCCGGCCGCAAAGGCGGCTGGGGGACAGTATTTCCTCAACAAGGCCGTAATTGAAGCCGCTGGGCAGGATTTTATCAAAAACGGGAACGAGATGTCTCTCAAAGGACTCGATGAAGCCCGGGCCGGCGCTGTCCTCAAGGCTCTCGCCGCTCAAGGGTGCGGCTTTGTGGCCGATTCGTTCCGGGATGAAGCGCGGGAATATGTCAACTTGACCACGCCGCGGTCTGTTTCAATGCACAGTAAGCTTCAATCGGCGGCTGACATCCAGGCCATCGGCGCGGAAGAGGAAGACGAAACTATCGGCCCAAGACCGTAAGACAAGAAAGGGGTTCACAATATGAATATTCGTGGAGAATTTCACCTCCCTGCTCACTGGCCCGAAAAAGCCCAAAATGACCTTATTGCCTTTGGCGACGGAAAAATTCCGTCCTGGGCGGAAGGAGTTGTCGCCGTGAATCTTTACGGCGCAAAGATCGGCGTGGCTTACGATAGAGACTCCAGGGTTTTCGTCAATGGCAAATCCGAAGGACAATTCGATCTTGACGGTCTTTGCGTGGCGATTGAAGCCGTCATGCGGCATTACGAACTGCCGGGATCGGTTACGATTGTCACGGCCGGCGAGCGGGAATCGCCCAACGAGGAAATCGGTGACGCGCTGGTGACGCGAGTTGCCGCATCCGGCAGATGGGATTTGAACAGCGCCGATATCAGCCTACAGGCATCCGACGCGGACGTTGCGAAAAGATTGATGATGAGCATTCTTGAATTGCCATCGTTCAGGAACGACAAGAACGCCATCTGGCGACTTCTCAGCCAATCATCAATCAAGGAAGACGGCCGTAGGCCGTATGCGGTGACGCTCTCTGAAGCCGGCGAGCTGTATCTTTACGTCTACCAGGGGCGACATCTCGGCGAAGGGGCTGTCTGCCTGAAGGTACCCCGTAACTCGGAAGCTACGGAAATACTTTCAGAAGCATTGCAGACGGCTCGCAAAGAATTTGGATTTGGAAACAAAAGCGCCGGGATAAGGATTTTTTCGTCAGGAATGCCACAATATGCCGATACGCAAGGAATCCTGAAAGAACTTGCGGAAAGACTTGGATACGAGACGGTGGTGGATACTTCAGTCTTTGTGGGCGCGTCGGATAAAATTGAGGTGGATGGATGCCAAGGCACGACATTGAAAAACATTTTTCTTTCAGTGGCGACCGGCCAGCTCCCGGACATCTCTGAAATCCTCAAACTCTCGGATGACAGCGGCTGGACGCTTGCCCATGAAGCCGCGGC
>JAITGC010000008.1 GCA_031280915.1 Desulfovibrio sp.
GCAGCGTCGTAATCGAAACACCAAGCGTCTTCGCCGCTTCGCCTATACTAGAAAATCTATTCATATTGAACAGATTAAAGTAGATTTAACTAGATGTCAAGAAAACTGTTCAAACCCTCACTCACGGAAAAGAACGGCGTACCTGCCGGGTTGGGCGCACCCACTGCAACTTTTCGCGCACCCACACGACTCCTGGCAGGAAACCTCCAGCTTCAAAACTGTAACAGAAGGCGAACAACCTGTTGACCTCTGCAAGAGCGACTTCACTTGTTCAATGTTGTTTTCCCCGGCACAAAGGCCACATCCAGCACGGTAAGAGAGGTGTCCCTCCGGCGGGTCTCCACTGCCCGCAACAGGATGCGGGCCGCTTCCCGGCCCATTTGCCCGGCCGGAATGCTGACGGTGGATAATTTCGCGCAGAGAACGTCCAGCATGGCTATATTGCCGAAGCCGACAATCTCCACATCCCCGGGAACGGAAAGGCCGTTGCAGCGACAGAATTTAAGCGCTCCCAGAGCGGTTTCATCGTTGACGGCGAAAATCGACAGAGGGGGGGAATATTTCCGCGCCAGCGCCTCCATAGCCGTATAGCCCTCCGCGTGTCCCATGCGGGAAATGGTGTGTATATGCTCGGCCGGGTCGCAGCCGGGCCTGTTTTTTCTCAATATATTCAAAAAACCTCTGCGCCGCAGAACGCTCATGCTCTGATTTCGCGGCCCGGCTATGTGCAAAGGCATGCCCTCCGGATCAAGGCGGGCAGCCGCGATTTCGCCACCGCGCAGATTGTCGGCCACCACCGCAGAAAAAGTCTGTTTTCCCGTATGATTGCCGATAAGTACAACGGGTTTGCCGCTCTCTTGCACTTTTTCCAGATGGAGCGGATTCTGGCCGCACGGCAGCACGATAAATCCGTCCACGCCGCGCGCGGCCATCTGACGTACCTGAGCTTCTTCCTGCGCGGGCTCGTCGCCCGATTGGGCGACCCAGAATGAATACCCGCGAGGCTTCATTTCGCTTTCTATGCCGGAAAAAACCTCGCTGAAAAAAGGGTTGTCGAAAAAATTGATGACCACGCCTATGGTGTGCGTCGCGGAACCGCGCAATGCCTGCGCCGCTGAACTTGGCGAATAATTGAGTTCCCTGGCAAGGCGGTGTATCTGCTCCCGCCTGGCCGCGCTGATGTTGCCTTTTCCGCGCAGAACCAGGGAAACCGTGGTCGGCGTGACGCCTGCCATTTCCGCCAGTTGCCGAATGGTGACGTTTCTCCGTTGCATCACTTTGTCGTCTCACTCCCCAAAAACGGCTCAGCCCTGAGGCGCCCCGCCGCCAGAGCAATTCCAACGTGAAAATGCCCTAATGGCAAAGGCGTATTTGACCCGCGCCAGCGCCGGAAGATTTCTGAAAATGAAAATATTCTGAAAACAATGCCCGAATCCTTGACAGGTTTTCCTGAATAAGTTTAACGTTAAACCAACAAAGATTGCAAATGCAAATTTTCGAGGCTGTTGACAGAGCTTTTTTTGGCGGCAGCCCGCCGCCAAGGCGAAGGCGCAACCGCCCTTGCACCCGGTAAAGCCGAAGCGGACGTGTCTTTGACAAAGTCGGCAAAGGCGGCTTTGTCATCAGCCTGTCCCCTTGTTTCATGCGGCTTTTGAAGGTTCAAAGCTACTGAATTATTTCAAAGGAGGCAATATGGAATTTTCTTTTTCCTCTCTCATTGACCCAAGAGGAGCGCAACCACGCCGCCGGATCGACCTTGCGCCGCGCCCGGACATTGCATTGCTGAAGAAAGGGCCGATTTTGTTCTACGACAACACAAAATTGGGATTTTGCAACTACTCTCAAGCTTTTATACGGATTAAAGAACGCCTGCGTGAACTTGGCGTCAACAATTTTATTGATTACCGGGAAACCGTACGGGGCAAAGACAGTGAAGCCCTGCGCGCCTATGCGGCCATGCTGGCCAAAAAAAAACCGGCGGCGGCCATTACCGCCCTCGGCGACATGGGAACCAGCCCTGCAACCGCCATCCTTTCCATCGCGCTAGAAGAAGAGGGCATTCCCACGCTTTACGTCACCGCGCCGCCGGGGCACGATCTTGTCCGGGCCACGGTTCACTACCGCGCCGGACGACTCTGCCTGTGCCCTCTGGATATCTATCAGGCCAGCAGTGCGGAAGAGGTGCGCGCCCAAGTGGATACGCAGTGGAACAGAATATGGACGGCCCTGACCGGTTCGCCGCAAGACGTGGCCGCTGTAGCTGCTCCTCGGTTCGCGCTGGATAACCCGCCCCCGGCTGAAGATTCGCGCCTGCGTCTTGAGCGGAAAGTTTTCGCGGATAATGGGGAACTGGAAGCTGGCGCCGGCGTGGAGGAGGCCACGGATCTGTTCAACGAACTGCACATCGGCGACGGCCTGCCCATAGTGCCGCCCACCGAGCGCCGGGTGGAAGCCATGTTCTCCCACTGCCCCTTTCCCCGCGACATGATTCTTGCCAGGCGGGTTGGCCCGTCCGGGCGAGACATCACCGTTATGGACATCGCAACGGCCGCTGTCGCGGCCGGCTGCAAACCGCTCCACATGCCCATACTCATCACAGCCTTCAAAGCGCTGGCGCATCCGGCCTACAATTTCCTGCAGTCTGTAACGACATCGCATCCGGGCGGCAATATGATTCTGGTGAGCGGGCCGTTGGCCAAAGAAGCCGGGATTCACAGCGGCCAGGGCTGCCTGGGACCAGGCTTTCCCGCCAACGCCGTCATAGGCCGGGCCGTCAATCTGGTGTTGATCGCGGCCACCCGTTCCGTACCGGGCTACGCCGATCTGTCCTGTTTCTCCTCACAGGCGGAATTCACCTACTGTTTCGCGGAAAGTGAGGAAGGCCCCTGGAAAACCATCAATCAGGAGCGTTTTGACGCGGCCACTACCAGCGTTTATGTGCTCAAGGCCGAACCTCCGCACGATATCATCGATTTTCTCAGCGTTACAGGCGGGGATTTGCTGGACACTTTTCTGGACAGTTGCACCACGCTGGGTTCCAATAACTCCTATATTCCCGGGCCGCTGCTTTTGCTGCTCACCCCGGATCACGCGAAGCTCCTGCATCGGGACGGTTATGACAAGGAACGCATTCGCAACGCGGTGCACACGCTGGTTCACCATCCGGCGCCCATGGTGCGCGGCAGAGGCCTTGTGCCGGTACGACCGGCGAATTTCGCCGCTCGGCATCCAATGCCCGTCACGCGTGGCCCGCATGACGTGGAAATCGTTGTGGCCGGCGGCAGAGGGGGACACTCCTGCGTCATTTTGCCCTGGGCGCTGCACAGTGAAGGCATCGTGGAAGCGGTACGCCTGCCGGACGGGAGCGCTGCTCAATCCCTTGAACAATTCAGACGCCAAGGCTGAAGCAAAGTTCGGGCGAATCCCGCCGCCCGCGTGGAAATAACAAAGGAGGACGCGCATGCGTGATCTGGCAAAGGAACTCGCCGTCACGGGCCTGCTGGCGGCCATAGCCGCAACAAGCCTTGCATCGCTGCACATGACGGAGCGGCCGGCTCTGTCCTTTCAATATTCAAGCGGGCTCCCGTTCAGCGCCTTACCGAATCTCTACGCGGGCCTTTTACTCTTCCTCTGCCTGCTCAATGCGGGAAAAGCCGTTTGGCGCCACAAAAGAGAGAACCAGTCCCTCGCCAAAGAGAAGAAGCCTACCGGCCGCGCCGTGGCGACAGTCGCCCTGCTCCTGTCTTTTGTATTCCTGCTCGGCAAGGCTCCCTTCGCCGCCTTGTGCGCGGTCTTTCTCTGTCTGCTCTTCCTGGTTTACGGCAAAAGGAAGCCGCTGCAAATGGCCTGCATCGCTTTGGGAGGCGCGGCGGCCCTCCATCTGGTTTTCGTCTCGGCACTGGGCCTGCGGCTGTAGGAGGGCAAGAACATGCTCAATAATATCTTTATGGGCTTTGAGCACATTCTGACATGGTACAATATGGGCATGCTCCTCGCCGGCACCGCGCTGGGTATCCTGGTGGGGGCCTTGCCGGGCCTCAGTTCCCCCATGGCCATGATCGTGCTTTTGCCGCTTACCTATTCCTTTGCCGGGCTGCCGGCGCTGCTTATGATGATGGGGGCCTATGTGGGCACCAAACTCGGCGGCTCATACTCGGCCATATTGCTGCGTACGCCGGGCACGCCAGCCGCGGCCTGCACGGTTCTCGACGGGCATCCCATGGCTTTGCAGGGCAAGGCCGCGCAAGCCCTGGGCTATGCCACCATCGGCTCCACCCTGGGCGGGCTTCTCGGCTGGCTGGCCGCAAGTCTCTGCATCCCGATCATAGCAGGCATCGCCATAAAATCCGGCCCGGCGGACATCGCCCTGATAGGTCTGGCCGGCCTGGTCATGGTGTCCTCCTTTGTGCGGGGCAGCATGCTCAAAGGACTTATAGGAATACTTCTTGGGCTGCTCCTCTCCACAGTGGGCCTGGATCCGCAAGACACAACCCCGCGCATGACCTTCGGCATGGAAGAGCTTTACGGCGGCATAGACTTCTCCGCCGCTCTGGTGGGTTTTTTCGGCATTGCCGTGGTGCTTTCCGATCTTCATCGCATAGAGGAAGGCACGGCCCGCATCGGAGAAAAAGTCGGGCTGTGCCTTCCCTCTTTGCGTGAGATGCGCCTTCGCTGGCGGGCCATAGTGATCGGCGCCTTCTACGGACTCTTTGTCGGCGCGGTACCCGGCGTGGGCGCGGAGGGTTCCACCTGGCTCGCTTACGCCACAATTCGGAAAAATTCAAAAAATCCCGAAAGTTTCGGCACAGGAAATCCGGACGGCATCCTGGCTCCAGAATCCTCCAACAACGCGGTCACAGGCGGCACCATGCTGCCCATGCTCACCCTTGGCCTGCCCGGCGACGGCTCCACCGCTATTATGCTGGGCGCCCTCCTGCTGCACGGCATGACACCCGGCATCACGCTGGTCAGGGAATCGCCCGAAATGGTCTATGGACTTCTGGCCGGGCTGGGCGTGGCCCATGTATTCATGTTTTTGCTGGGCACACTGGCCATTCGCCCCTATATCGCCCTTTTACAGAACGACAGGGCCTGGATATTCCCCTTTGTACTCATCATGGCTGTCGTCGGGTGTTTTGCCGGAACAAACAATCCCTTTCCCGTATTTTTGGCCGTGCTTTTCGGTATTCTCGGCTATTTTATGGAATCGCGCGGATTTCCCATTCCCACAGTGGTGCTCGGCGTCATCCTAGGGCCGATTATTGAGGTAAATCTGCGTCTCGCGCTCTCCCTGAGCAACGATGACTGGCTGGTTTTCACAGATACCTGGCCCCGCAAAATCATTCTGGCTCTTATTCTGTACATTGTCTGCAAGGAAATTTTTCTGGAAGTGAAAAGGATGCGGCTTCAGCCACAGCCCAACATAACCTTGTAACCACATGAGGTTAAGAGTATGCGCATCGTTTATCGCATGTTCGCCGTCGCCGCGCTGCTGCTGTCTCTCCCGGTCATCTCAGCGGCAAAAACCGACTATCCGGCGGAGGCCATCCACATTATTGTGCCCTGGCCGGCCGGAGGAGGTACGGACAACATCGCCAGAGCATTTGCCGCCTCATTGGAATCCACCGTCGGGGCAAACGTGGTCGTGGACAATATTGTGGGCGCTGGCGGCGTTACCGGCACGTTGCAGGCGGCCAGAGCCAAATCCGATGGCTATACCCTGTTGCTTCAAGGTTCTTCAGATATTTCAACGGTTATGGTTTTTCAGACGCCCCCCTTCACGCTGGACGATTTTGATTTTCTCTGCGCCTTTTATAGCACGCCCACCTGGATTGTCGCCCATAAGGACAGGGGCTGGACCGACCTGAAGAGTTTCCTGGACGCGGCCGACAAAAATCCCGGCAAGCTGACCATGGCTTCAGCCACGCCTGCCGGAGCGCAATTGCTTATGGTGGCGGCCGTTCACGGATATACGGGCGGAAAATTTCGTATTGTGCCCTATCAGGGAGGCGGGCCCTTCCGCAAGGGCATGTTGAGCAATGAGGTGGACGCGGGCGTCGTTCATTCCCCGGTAATGCTGCCCGAAGTTAAAGAAGGAATGATGCGTGTACTGGCTGTGGGTTCTCCGCTGGACAAAATCAACTACGAACCTCTGCGGGGAACGAAAACACTCAAGGAAATGGGCATTCCCTTTACAGTGGGCATTACCCGCGGCATTCTGCTGCCCAAAAATACCCCTCCCGCCATCAGGGCCAAACTGCTGGAAGCTTGCAAAAAAGCCGCATCAAGTCCGGCTTTTGCGGAATTCGGCACCAAGTTCGGTTTCAACCCCATATGGATGGAAGGGCCGGATTTTCGCGGACTGCTTGATGAAGAAGTGAAGACTTACAGGGAAATTAAGGAAAAATTTGTGGATACACAAAAACCATAAGGCAAAGCGCATCAAAAAGCCGGATGCCCCTGCCCGGCATCCGGCGTCTCTCAAGTGAATGTGCCGCCTTGCGCCATCCATAATCCAGGTCGCTCTTTTTTCGTGGTATACCGGACCTCTGCCGAGGGTTCTCCATATTGACTTTCGCCATAAAAGGCAAACAAAGCGACGCAAAGTCAGAGCGGTGCAACATTGAAAATGTTTGACCGCTCAGCGCGGATCGTCAGCCGTAGCCCCGTCAGGGGCATATTCGGCATCCGTAGCCCGAAGGGGCGTACGGATGCCTATCCCTTGTGGGCGGATGGCTATCCCTTGCGGATTTTTTGAAAATCCGCGCCAGGAAGTGCTTGCAAGGCGAACTCACTTCGCTGTCAAACACGCGTTCAAAGTAAAAATGCTCAAGATGTCAGCAAGTTATGCCGGACTCCGTTCCCGGTTTTTCCGGAACATCGCCCCCCTTTGCGCAAGCAGGCTCTATGCCGCGCCGGGCCAGTTCCGTCAACACCTTGCGGCAGAATTCCGGCAAAAGGGCATGAGCCTCCGGCGTCAGCTCCACACTCAAGCTTTTGTAATCAAAGGGTTCCAGACCGATGACCACAGCCTGCGGCCTGTGGCCGGCGAGTTCGCAGGTGATGAGCGTGTCCAGCAGATCCGTCTGGTGCATGGAATCACGGAAGCTGAAGCTCTTGCGCAAATCCTCGCCTTCAAGCAGATAGACCGTTCCGGGTTTTTCGCTCCCGCGCACGATGTCCAACACCACAAGCAGATCACATTCCTGAATTTCCCGCATGAGCATGAGGCCAAGCGTTCCGCCGTCCAACAGGCGCACATGCTCCGGCCAGGAATAGCGCTCCCGCAGATATTCCACCGCGCATACGCCGAAACCCTCATCCGCCAGTAAAATATTGCCCACTCCAAGAATCAGGACTTGTTGCTCATGTTGCATACGGTACCTTTGCGCCTAAATTTCAGCCATTGGAGCATTTCACGCTTGAGTTTGTCGCCTGACGGCGAAGTAAATTAGCCTCACGACAATCTTGCTCCAAGGATTTGCAAGCAGATTATATATTTTCAATGTTAATTTACTCTAAAGCATCTTAACTTTAACACTTGCTGCAGCGCTTAACGGCGGAAATAACTTTCGCCAACGCCTTCGCAGTGAGCGGCGATGCATTCGCCCCGCCGCCAGAGCAATTTCAAAGCAAAATTGCTCTGGCCGGCATTTTGTTGTTATCCGTTTTGGGGCGCGATGGCAATGGGGCATTCGCCCCTTGACTCTCCCCGGATATGACGCCTATTACACAACTGAAGGCCGGAAGGCGAAAAGGCGGCTGCCCATGAAGGACGACACGTCAAAAAATAAAAAACACATTATTGTTTTCGCGCTTATCACCGCCCTTTGCCTGATGGGCGATTCCATGCTGTACATTGCCCTGCCGGTGCACTACCAGGATCTGGGCTTCAACTCTCTCTGGGAGGTGGGCATTGTCCTGGCAGTAAACCGCATAGTGCGCCTGCCCTTGAACCCCTTGGTCGGCCGACTCTATTCCCGCATCAGCGAGCGCACCGGCATTGGCATCGCCGTAGCCCTGGGCATATTGACCACCCTTTCCTACGGCTTTCTGCAGGGTCTTTTCTGGTGGGTGCTGGCCCGCTGCCTCTGGGGATTCGCTTGGTCCCTGTTGCGGCTGGGCTCCCTTTTCTGCATCTTGAAACTGTCTTCGCCGGAAACGCGCGGCGCTTACAACGGCCTGTACAACGGCCTGTACCGCTTGGGCAGCCTGGCGGGCATGTTTGGCGGCGGCCTGCTGGCGGACACGCTGGGCTTCAGCATCTGCGCCGCCATTTTCGCCTTGGGAACGGCCTGTGCCCTGCCAATCCTGACTCTCATGCCGCAGTCCGACGACGGGCAGCAGGCACGACCCGAACAACCCAGCCTTCTGGACGGCCTTCACCTCGCGGCGCGGAGCCGGGAAACCATGCTGACCGTTTTGTGCGGCGGCACGATCGCCCTTGTTTTGCAAGGCGTTCTGGCCTCCACCCTGAGCCACCTTGTTTCAACCCATACCAACGGAGGTCTGCAGTGGGGCGAACTGGCCCTCGGTGCGGGCACGCTGGCCGGATTTTTCCAGGCCCTGCGCTGGTGCTGGGAACCCTGGCTGGCCCCTCTGACAGGCGGACTGGCTGACAGCCGCTACGGCTGGCGGCGAATGCTCCGCTTTTCCTTCGGCCTGGGGGGCGTGGCCTTTGCCTTGCTAGCCCTGTCTCTGCCGCTGCCGCTCTGGTTCGGCGTCCTTCTTTGCGCCCAGGCCGCCGCGACGGCGCTCACCACTCTGGTGGACGCCGGTGCAGCGGATGTGGCTACAGAGGAAGGCGGACGCTCACTGCTCATGACCTACGCGCTTCTGGTGGACATGGGCGCGGCTTTCGGCCCGCTGCTCGCCTACGGCCTTGAAGCCGCTCTGGGCATCAACTTTGTATACACGTTCTGCGGCGTGTGTTTCATCATCATGGCCGTCATGCGAAAACCCCTTGCCGCGCGGGGAAAATAGAGTAATTTCACGTTGAAACTGATGGGCTGGCGCCGCCCGATGAAAGCGGGTATGCATAAGGAAAGTAAAAACCTTTGCAAAAGGCCATTCCATGAAGACCATTACCACCATCGGCATTGATTTGGCAAAGAACAGTTTTTCCGTTTACGGAGCGGACACCAAAGGCAAGTCCGTGTTGCGACGTACTCTTTCACGCTCCGGCGTTACCCGGTTTTTCGCCAACCTCCCGGCATGCCTGTGGATATGGAAGCCTGTGCGTCGTCGAAATACTGGGCCAGGACGGCCCAGACCGTCGAAAGCCTGGGGCATAATGTACAATCTCAAAGTTTAAATGTTCTACTACGATGGAAGATCATGAACGCCCATGCTCTTCTCGCCTGCTCCACCAGTCCTTGTCCACGTGGGCGTACCACCAGCGGTTCGGATCCGAGCGCAGTATTTTTTCGGCCAATTCCCGCGCTACAGGGGAGCGCAGGCGTTTGAGCGCGTTTTCTATCCACTCGGAGGCAAATGTGTTGCCCTTGGAGAGTTCTACAGCCAAGTCACAGATCAAATCAAGCTGATCCGCGTCGCGGGCCAACTCCGCCTCCAGACTTTCGGGTACCTCAAATTCGTCGAAGAGCTTCAGCAACTCACCGGAGAGGCCGGTGCCTTCCAGCGCGTCTTCCAGAGCCTTGCGCGCACGGCATTCATTATAGAGGCGGTTGACGTAATTGAAGTCTCCCGTGCGGGCTTCGTGCAAGTCGTGAAAAAGGCACATCAGCACCACGCGGGCGGCATCCGCTCCGCTCAGGCGGGCCAGCGCGTAACCAGCCACGGCGACGCGGTAGCTGTGCTCGGCTACATTCTCCCCGCCTGTACCAAGAAAAGCATAGCCGCTACGCGGGATACGGCGCAACATGCCCGCCTCGTGCAAAAGATCGGCCAGGCGCTCAAGCTGGTTTTGCGCTGTTTTCATATATTTTCCTCCAGGGTTTTTACCAGTCGCCCTTGCCGGGTGGACGGGCGGAGAAATCGAGAGAAGCGGCCGCGCTGCGTAATTGGGCCGCAGTGACGGCGCAAATGGCGAAATTTTCTTTCAGCCATCGCAGGAAAGAATAAATTTTTTTGAAGAGCGCCGCGGCGGCGGTTTTGTCTGGTACGTTCGGCGATGCGCCTGGCAGCATTTCGGAAGAATGCCAAAACAGGTGCAGTACCCTGCCGCCTCGGGAAAGGTGCAGCCGCGTCGCCAGGCGCATGGCTTGTGGGCCATGCCAGACAGGGTTGGGGCTGACGGCCCCCCAATAGTGAAAGGAATCCAGGGAACCGGGCCAGCGGACGCATTTGTGCCAGAAACGTGCAAGGCCTGGCACAAGCGGGATTTGCGTGATGGGCGACTCCAGAAGTTTATGGGCAGCATCAGTCCAGTAAGGGTCGGTGGGCGCAAGGAAATGATCCGCTCCATCCCCGAAGGCGCGTAGCGGGCAGACAGAACTGTCCAGCGTGATGCCCGCCTCTTCCAGCATGGGACGCAGGGCCGCCTTCATATCCCAGCGCCCCATGCGGAAGCTGGTCAGAGGCGCGCCCTGAAACTGTTTTCCCACCGCCAGCAAATTGTCCAGAGATTGGCGCAGAAGATCGCGGCGCATGCGGTGTGTACGTTCCGGCGGTATTTTTTCCGCGCTGGCGGCGCCCAAGGGAGGCGTACTCCAGTGATGCAGATGCGCTGCGATTTCCGCTCCGCATTTGTCCCGCATGAAGGCCAGTGTGCGTCTGGCGTTGGCGTTATTGAAAACCGTATAGGCGCAAAAAAGAGTAAGGGGAAAGCCCAATTCCCGCGTGAGCGGAGTGAGACGGGGCAGCAGCGACACATTGCGCACACCGCATCCGGCTGTGGGGTAGCGCCCGGAAAAAAGCCCCTCTTCCTCCACGTCAAGGCTTACCACCACATACAGAGGTTTGCCGGAAGATGTCGGAAGCGTTTCTTCAAATCGCTGCACGGCCTTTCCTTCCAACGCGTTTTTCACAATCTTCCCACAGGCGGACGAAAAGGTCTTCATGCGCGGCGACCATGCGGCTGAAGGAAAAATCCTGCTCTACACGTTCTCTGCCCGCCCTGCCCATAACGTCGCAGAGGCGTGGATCGGCGAGCAGGAGTGCGCAGTTGTCGGCGAGAGCCGTCGCGTTTCCGGCGGGGGAGAGCAGGCCGTTATTTCCCACAAGGGCGGGGATGCCCCCCACGGTGGAGGCGCAGACAGGCAAACCGCAAGCCATGGCTTCCAACAGCACGTTGGGCTGCCCTTCCCGTATGGAGGCAAGGGCGAAAAGCCGGGCTTCGGCGTAATGGCGGCCTACATCGTCCGTGCCGGGAAAAAAGTCAATGTTGCGTCCTGCGGCATGATTTGCGGCCCAAGCGCGCAAAACGGAATATTCCGGCCCGTCGCCCACAATGCGCAGACGTGCGTGCGGTATCTGGAGCACAAGGTGCTCAAAGGCGCGGAAAAGAGTCAAATGATCTTTGTCTCGGGCAAGGCGCGCCACGCACAAAATCACCGGCGCGCGTGCGGAGGGTGGAATCGCCGCCGGCGCGAAGCGAACAGGGTCAACCCCGTTTGGAATACAGGCCAGATGGGCGGCGGGCACGCCAAGAGCCTGGAGGGCGGCGCACAGCGCGTTTGAATTGCAAATTATTTTTTCGGTCAGCCGCCAGAGCAATCGTTCGTGCTGGCGGCGCGGCGCGCCGCCTCCCCTGCATGTGCCCACGATAACAGGCATTCCCGTCGCCCGCCCCCATATCCGTCCCCAGATGTTGGGCAGAGCCGTACAGGGAATGAGGATGTCCTGTCCGGCTGCCTTCAACGCGCGGTAAAGACGCAGAAAAAACGAGCCCGGCACGGTGCGGCCAGTACCCAGGCGACTGATTCCTATGCCGGCGGCCTCCGCGACTTCGTCCAAATCAGTCCTGCCAGTAAGCGTCAGTATGGATGGGAGAAAATGCGTTCTGTCAAGACGCAGCACCAGTTCCAGCATCTGGCGCTGCGTGCCCCCGAAACAGAGGTCTTCCATGAGAAACAGGATGCGCAGGGGGCGTGTCATCTTTTGTTGAAATTTTCGCTGAGATTATCGGTTATCCCGTGCGGCATCAGGCTCAAAGGGGGCCGGAGGCCGCCAGGCCAGCAGCAGGGCCAGCAGAGGGATTAATCCGGCCGCTTCCGCCGCTTCGCGGGGCAGGATGAAACCCGTGCCCCACCACAGGGCGAAGGAGATGAAGGACGTTGCCAAAAGCAGAGCCCACTGGCCGGCGGTCATCGGTTTGACAGCCCACTGGAAAAAAGAAACCGTCAGAAGGGCCACCCATATTTTTGTCACTGTCAGGGCGAGGGCGGCGCCTTCCAGCGGCACCGACGGGATGAGCATGTAACAGCAGACAATATTGAGAGCAAGGCCACTCAAATAAAACAGCAACAACAGGTTGTGCCGTTGCATACCTATCATGGCGTACGCCGCGAGATTGTGCAGAAAGGCCGTGGCAAGGCAAGGGGTAAGCAGGCGCTGGGCTGTCGCCGCGCCGAGATATTCGTGGCCGTATACAAGGGGCAGAAGACGATCGCTCTCGACGCAGATGACAAAAATTATCGGTAGTGCGGCTGCCCAAAGCGAACGGGCCGTCTGCCCTGAAAGGTGGCGAAAGGCGTTGCGGTCTTCTTTCCACAAACGCGCCAGAAGCGGGAAAATAACCTTGCCCAGTAGCGCTCCCGAAAGCACCACCGTCAGCCCCTCCACCATTTCCCAAGCCACGCCGTAGCTGCCAACGGCCTCGTTTCCCCCGTGCTGTTTGAGGAAAAATACGTTAATTTTATTGTAAAACATGGCGCACAGGCCCATGCCCGTAAAAACAAGGCCGTGTTTCATCCGGCGGGCCAATTCCACTGCTGTGGAAACATCAATCCCCGCCAAGGGGTTACGGCCCAGAGCAAAACAGGCAAGAGCCATGCAGATGAGAGACTCCAGCATTTTGTACATGGCGATGACAATAAGCGGCGCGTCAAGCAGAATGCAGAGTATGCCGCAACCTATGCCGATGAGCGCGGCGGGGACGCGCAGGCGCATTTCCATATCCTGCCGGCCTCGCGCCTGGCAAAGGGCGAAAAACGAGTCGCTCACTGCGTCAAGTCCGAAACCTGCGGCGACGCAGAGTACAGTGAGACGCAGAACGGGCGCGTATTCCAATGCTCCGGTCACAATCCAGGCAATGCAGAGAGCCACGGCGAACAGCGCGAGTTTGATCAGGGTGACGCCGCTCAACAGGACGCGGGGGCGAACTTCCTGGCGGGCGAAGGTGGAAAGGAGAAAGTCGTTGAGGCCGACATCCGCCACGGTTTTAACAAGATAGCCGTAAGACAGGGCCAGCATGATCTGCCCAAGCATGTCCTTGCTGTGGCGGGCAAGTAGAATGGTAAAGGCTGCCCAAGCCAGATCGCGCGCCCATTGTGCGCCCAAGATATACCCGAGGCGCCTGGGGATGCTTTTCAACTTCATTTCGGCGTGCTGCCCGTTCTCCCGCGGAAGTGGATCACTGTTTTGAAACCGGGCTTGAGTTCCAGATCGGGATTCGGCACTTGCAATTCCACCATGTAATACGAGGGTGTCGCAACATTCATGTCTGTGGACACCCAGGAAATTTCGGTGACCGTTGCCGTAAACTCTTTGTTGTTCAGGGAGGGAACCTCCACAATAGCGGCATCTCCCAGTCTGATGCCGGTGATTTCCGCTTCATAGACATGCACCTGGATAAGCGCGGGATCAAGCTGGCCCACCTGAATGGGCGTCGTCCCGGCGTTCAGCAGAGCGCCAGGATTCACTGCCCCGCTCAGGGAAAGCACATGTCCCTCAATGGGAGAAGTGAGGGTGAGCGTCGCGGGCAGTTGTTCTCCTGCCTTGATGGGTGTGCCGAAATAGCCTTCCAGTTCTTTCAGGCGGTCGGCGAAAACGCTTTCCTTTTTATGTATTGTCGCTTTGAGCAGTTCCACGCGCTGTTTGAGGGAGCGCACATCGTCTTCCAGGCGGCCCAGCGCCTGCTGTGAACCCAGACCGGCCGCCGCCAGTTGCTGCGCCTTGTTGCGCTGCGCAACGGTTTCCGCCAACTGGCGCTCCATATTCAGCATCTGGCTCCGCGGTTCTTCCGTATCAGCGCCGACGGTCACTTCACGCTGCAGGATGCGCCCAGCTTCTTCCTGCAGGTGGTAACGCATGAGAGGCGCGTCTTTGAGTACGGCGTCGCCAGGCTTTGCCAGAATTTCATCCACAATGCTGTTGAAGGGCATGGGTACGGCGCGGGTGACTGTGGTGACGAATTTACCGGTGAGGATGGTGGAAGGGTTCTCCGCCGCCAGGCTTGCTTCAGGCGCGGTAAAAGACAGGCACAAAATCGTCAGCGACAGGAGCAAGGGGACGGCTTGCGGCATTACAGCAGCTCCTTGGCGGGCGGTCCGAGAAAACGCTCTTGCAGAAGACCGGCAAGATACATCCAGTTCAGCTTGGCGAGCCGTAACTCAAGCTCCGCTTCGATCGCGGCGATGCGCGCCCTGACCATGGTCTCCCGGCAATCAGCCACGGCGGGGAGTTGTTCCGTACCGGTACCGAAGGCTATCCGCGCTTCCTTATAGTGCATTTCCGCTGTTTCATAGCGTGTCTGCGCCAGTTTGAACTGGGTGGCGGCCAAGGTGACTTTTTGTTCGGCCTGAAGCCACTCGTTGGAATAATCGGTACGTTTGCGCGACATTTCATGGAAAGCCTGGGCCTTGCTCATTCTGGCCGTTTGCACACCCCTGTAGCGACGGCCCCAGTCAATCAACGGGAAACTGAAGTTGAAATGCAGGAAATAATCCTCTGTTCCGTTGGGCGGCTGGGCCTGCCCGGAGGGTGGATTTCTGTCGTAACTCAGAGACATGTCCGGCACATACTGCGCCCAGGCTAACATAATGTTGAAATCCGCCAGTTTTACCTGCCCCTGTAACAGATATTCATCTTCAAGCACGGGCCAGCGTTCATCCCAGGCAAGTTTACCGCCGTCAAAACCGGCCAGGATTTCCTCGGCGTTTCCGGTGCCTGTCTGCAGGCGCTGGGCCGGTTCCACGCCGGCCAGGATTTTGAGTTGGGTGCGCTGCATTGTTTCCTGCATGCCTGTCTGCTCCACCATCAACTCCAGTTCGCGTTCGTGTTGTCTGGCCCGATTGAGTGAGATGCCCTGACGCCCTTCAACGGCCTCCACCTGCTGCCAGTAAGCTGTGAGATCTTTGCCCAAGGGCAGAAGTTCCTTTTGGGCAGCGGCTATTTTTTCCTTGGCCTGGAGTTGCAGATAGGCCTGGGCTATTTTGTGGATAGCCTCGCCCACAGCCTTGCGGTGCATGGCGATGGCGATATTGACCATGATTTTTCTGGCCTGATGCTGAAAATAGGTGGCCACGGGATTGGGAAAGGATGCCTGGAAGCCGATATCCAGCTTAGGGCGCCCGTAATCGGCTGGCGTATCCCGGATGTCATTATTATACTGCGTCAGGTTGTTGGAAATATGGAGGCTCATGCGCGGTTCCGGCAAATACTGCCATATGGCGCTGGTCAACTCCACGCGCTTGATTTCCAGGTTCACGGCGCTGTTGACCAGTAAAGGGGATTGTTGAATGGCCAGATAGACACAGTCCTCAAAGGAGAAAATTTTGTTGGGGTCATAAAGATTGGGGACGGCCGCTTCCAGTTTATCCCTGTTTTCCACAGGAATGCCCGGAGCTTCTTCCAGCCAGTGCCTGGCCGGAAGTTCCGGCGATTTTAGACCCGCTTTGTTTGAGGCACAGGCGGAGAGAAAAAGCAGCAAGCACAGGCAGAACATTGTCCCCAGACGCTTTGGGCCCGGCAAAGAGATCACGTTCGCTGACAGCATCCGAATCGTCGATATTCTCATAATGCTTTATTCCTGATAAAAAAATTCCAAATGGTGCAGGGTGGCGGTCATCCGTCCCTGTGAATCAATCGCTTGGGCGTCAAAACGTATTATTGTTCCGTCATCCCAGGATTTGCGCAATTCTATGCCGTGTCCCCATAAATCGGGCGTCAGCGTGTTGAAAATGACAAAACCGGCGGCATGGAGCCGCCAAGACCGCAGGGCCGCAAGAATTTCTCCGGGTGCATCCGTTACGGCTGCTTTTTTTGCCACGGCGGCAAAGGCGGCCTGCGCAATGCCCTCGACAACATACAGAATTTCTGTATAGCGGGATTTTTTCTTTTGGGCAATGCCTCTGTCCGGGGAGGCGTCAACGTCCCAGGAAGGCTTTTGTGAGTCTTGGGGTTGACTGTTCCGGCGTATTTCGGCCCGGTATATCCCGCCGGGCAATTCCGCATACTCCGCGAGAAGCCGCCAGGGGGCACCGAAACCGGCGGCATCGTAAAAATTTCGGATAAAAGCGTCTTCCCCAGGTTCGCCAATCTTATGGAGATCAGCCGCCGGCCAAAGAGCTTTGGCTACATAGGGCGTGGCGGTCATGTGTACCGTAGCGCTCATGACTTTGGCATGGGAGCCGGTGGGACGCCCATTGCCGGCGACATCCCGCACAGTCAGTTTTGCGCGGCACATCTGGGTCATAAGGCTGTCGTGGGTGAATTTCGCCTGGGCTTTCACCGTGAGGGGACATTCCCTGGTGACGCCCGGCGGCAGCAGGGGGGTATCGAAAAAACGGACGTCGGAGAGGCCGTGTGCCGCAAGGTCCGGAAAAAGCAGACAGGCGCCTTCAACAAGGGCCTGCATGGCGCGGCTGAGAGGCAGACAGGGCGTATTCGCCTTCCGGCGGTCAATGTGCGCGGCCAGATCGGGGTCGGCGAAGCGGGAAAAGTGGCAGGCTCCTTCCAGGGCGGAGGCCGAAGGTTCAGGGACGTTCGGGAGAAAAACAAGAGTGGAGATGTCCGGCCTTTCCACAAAACGTCGGGAACGAGAAATCCAGGCTGTCTCCTGTTTCTGCGCCTGTTTCTGTTCATCCTGTTCCGCATTTTGCCCTGTATCCTGTGCCGCATCTTGCTCTGTATTCCGGTTGGCGGCGCAGATCACCCGCGCCAAGTCACCCGCGCAGGTCACACCCAGCAGGTTTTCAAAAAGCAGACTCACTCCCATGTCCCGCTCAATTTCCTGAATCAGAAGAGGAAAACGGCTGGAACGCAGGGAAAGGTCATAACGCAGATCGCTTTCCGGCTTGATGTTTTCCTTGGGGCAATCAGCCGCTTTTGCCAGTATTGCCGCCAGAGTCTCCATGCACGCGGCAAAACGGGGATCCGCCGCCGGAGCTTGTCGCGATGTGGCCTCCGCTATCTTCGTATTCTCCAGCTCTTCCTGGAAGGCGGAAGATGCTCTGCCCTGCCGTGCGGCGATCACGGCCGCGCGGGACAGACAGCCCAAGGCGTAAAGGCGGGCGCAGGCTAGGCGCATCTGTTCGGTTTCGTGCCCCTTGCGACCTGCGGGCAGACAATCGGCCAGGGGATTGTTGTCCGTTGTCAGGCCGCACAGGGTGTCCTGCGGGCCAAGTTCGAGAAAATGGCTTATACCTTGGACATCATGCATGGCGTGTACGCAGTCTGTCCAGCGGACTGGGTTTTCATCCAATTCCGCAATATGGCGGCAGATGGAGGGCTGATCGTCGGGGTAAAAATCCGCTGTGACGCAACTGAGCACTTTGAGAAGCGGAGCGTTCATGGGCAGAGCATTGAGGCGTCGCAGGGAAAGATCCCGCAGAATGCGCATACCTGGATGATGGTAGGCCAAGTTCACATTGAGCAGCAGCGCGGGAATACGTTGCTTGCGCAAGCTTTTGCGGGCTTCCGCCAAAGCCTCGCGCGGTCCGCTCATAATGAACTGCCGTGGCGTGTTGTAATTGGAAACGAGCAGATTCGGCCAAGTTTCACGCACACGGGCGATGATGTCGGCGGCGGCGTGTACGGCCATCATGCCGTTTTCGCGCGTGGATATTACCTCCATTTCGGCCATGTGCATGGCGCGGGTATCCAAAATGTACCAGGCTACTTCCGGCGTATAGATGCCGGAAAAGCACAGGGCGATGGCTTCTCCCAGGCTGTGGCCGCAAAGCAGGGCCGGCTTGAGTCCCAGTGAGGCGAATTGGCTCCATTGAGCGTATTCCAGCAAAAAAAGATAGGGCTGTTGCCAGCGGGTGTGGCTGATTTTTTCGGCGTCCGGCTCATCCAAGAGAGCCAGCACGTCCCAGTCCGCAGCGGCGGCGATGCGTTCCATCCCCGCCCTGGCGGCGGGGAAATTGTCGTACAGTTCTCGTCCCATGTGAGGCCATGCGCTGCCGAGGCCGCCGCAGATCACGGCAAGGGGGGGTGTTTCCCCCCGGCCGAGCCACAGGCCCTGTGCCCCAAGGGCGCGAATGTCCTCTTCCTTCGGGCGGGAGGACAGCGAGGGCAAATATTCCCGCCAGCGTGTGTTCACGCTGCCCATCCGCCATATCTGTCCGGCCTGAGGCAGATCCGCATAGCGTACGCCGTCAAGGACGACTTCAGGAGATGATTCCTCCGCCACGCTCCGGGGATTTTCGTCAACGTCCGACATATACTTCCGTCAGACCTTGGGGAGGGTTAATATACACAGTGCGCCGCCCGGTATCGAAACCCTGAATGAAACAGGGTTGCGCCGGAAACAGTATTTCTTTGCCCTCGTCCGTCAGAATAACCCAGATGTCTTGCCCCGCCGGGGATTCCAAGCGTTCAAAGCGTCCAAGGCGCCGCCCGTCGGGCAGGCGGACGTCCGCATTGAGCAGATCCTGCACATAGGCTTCATCCTCCGCGAGGGGGGGGAGAAAGGCGCGGTCTATCAGCAGTTTTTGTCCGCGCAGAGCCTCGGCGGCGGAACGGTCCGTTATGCCTTCAAAACTCGTCAGCAGACAGCCTTGATGCTCACGGCAGGAAAGGAGTCTGGCGGGCCTGGGAGGCTCTTGTCCGCAGGCGAGCCATAGGGGGGCATCCGGCGGCAATGGAGAATCCGCATGCCAGGCGACGCGTACTTCTCCTTTTATGCCGTGGGGCCGCAGCAGTGTGCCCATGTGAATCAGTACGCCGCGCGGCACGCGTTACTCCTGAATTTCCAGCAGCACACGTTTTTTGAGCCTGGTCGAGGCGGCGCTCAATACAGAGCGGACGGCGCGGATGGTGCGCCCCTGCTTGCCAATCACCTTGCCCACATCTTCTTTGTCTACAGTCAGCTCAATGACCAAGGCCTGGTCCCTCTCCGTTTCGGTGACGCATACCGCATCGGGGTTGTCCACCAGCGCTTTGATGATATACGCGGTCAGCTCTTTCATTTTTGGGGGGGCATGTGTTTTTTGAGCAGGGAACGCACAGTGTCGGTGGGTTCCGCGCCCCGGGCGAGCCAGGCATTGATTTTATCCGCGTCGAGTTTGACTTCGGCCGGGTCTGTCATGGGGTTGTAGTAACCGAGGAATTCCAGCGGGCGTCCATCGCGCCGGGTTTCGTCATTGGCGGCAACTACCCTGTAAAAAGGATGTTTCTTGCTGCCGAGGCGGGCCAGTTTCAATTTCACAGCCATAAAATACTCCCTTGTGTTTGTTTTGCTTTATTTTTTCTTTTTCTTCCGGCGCTCTTTCTTTTTTCTCTTCGTCGCGCCGCTTCTTCCGGCAGAGGGCAGGGTTTCCATTCCCGGCATACCCGCAAAGGCGGGCATACCCGTCCCAAAGCCTCCCATACTGGGAAAACCTCTAGATTTTTGTGGCGCGGACATGCCTCCACCGCCCATCATGGATTTCATCATCCGTCGTATTTGTTCAAATTGACGTACCATCTGGTTGACCTGGGCCACGGTAACGCCAGCCCCCCTGGCTATGCGGGCCCGTCGGCCGCCATTGAGGATATCCGGATCGCGGCGTTCAGCCATGGTCATGGAGTTAATGATGGCTTCCGTGCGGGCAAGCTCTTTTTCCGGCACGGCGGCGTTGGCTTCAGTCAGCTTTTCCCGCAGGTTTCCCAAGCCGGGGATGAGCTTCAGCAAGCCGTCCAGAGACCCCATTTTTTTCAGGCGGCGCATCTGGGCGCGGAAATCCTCCAAATCAAAGGACGCCTTCTGCATCTTGCGGGCAAGGGATTCGGCTTCCTCGGCATTGATGGTCGCTTCGGCTTTTTCCACCAGGGTCAGCACATCGCCCATGCCCAGGATGCGTCCGGCAATGCGATCCGGATGAAAAACCTCCATTTCCGAGAGTTTTTCGCCCACACCCACAAATTTTACCGGCGCCTCCGTCACCGCGCGGATGGAAAGGGCCGCTCCACCGCGCGCGTCTCCATCCATCTTTGTCAGTACAACGCCTGTGAGACCAAGGCGCGCGTTGAATGCCCCGGCCACGGTGACGGCATCCTGTCCGGTCATGGCGTCGGCCACAAAAAGTATTTCCTGAGGAGCCACAGCCGCCTTGATGGCTTCAAGCTCCTCCATAAGAACTTCATCCACATGCAGACGGCCCGCTGTATCGAGAAGAAGAGCCGTGGCCGGTATGTCGCTGTCTCGTGCCGCTTGCACAGCGGCCCGGGCGATTTCCACCGGGGTCATATCTGCGGTGGAAGGGAAACACGGCATGTCCAATTGTCTGGCCAGCGTTTTTAATTGCTCAATGGCCGCCGGGCGGTACACATCAGCCGGGACAAGACAGGGGCGCATTTTCTGCTTGCGCAGCAGAGTGGCTATTTTCGCGGCTGAGGTGGTCTTGCCGGAACCTTGCAGGCCAACCAGCATAATAACGGCAGGCGAGGGGCCACGCAGATCCAGGCCCGTTGTTTCGCCGCCAAGCAGCGCGACGAGTTCATCGCGAACTATCTTTACCACCTGCTGGGCGGGGTTAACGCCCCTGATGATGTTCTGCCCCAGGCATTTCTCTCGAACGCGTTCCGTAAAATCCTTGACGACTTTAAAGTTGACGTCCGCTTCCAGCAGGGCGAGGCGTACTTCGCGCAGACCGCCCTGGATGTTTTCTTCCGTCAGGCGACTGCGGCCGCTCAGGGAACGGAATACGCCGGAAAGTCTGTCGGACAGGCTTTCAAACATGCAAACTCCGGCTCAGCGAATCAGGAGAGACTTTTTTCATTGCGCGTCCAGTAGAGCAGGCGGGTCTGACGACGCACGGCCTCAATAAGGGCCGCCTCGTCGTCGCGGCTGTCCAGATCGCGGATACGCAGGAAAACCTGCCGGATGTCCTCATCCGCGTTGGCCGAAAGAACGGAGAGGATACGCGCTCCGAAAGAACCCATCAGGTCAAAAACAGGTCTCAGGGCACCCTTGCGGTTTGGAATTTCCACCCCTATCTGTATGCCGCCGCTACGCACGCCGGTGATGCCTATCAATGCCTTGAGCACGTCATAGCCGGTGATAATGCCGACGAGAGCAGCATTTTCACCCACAACAGGCAAGCCGCCGATATTTTTGTCCATCATCACCATAGCGGCCTGTTCCACGGTTTCCGTAGCTGTGACCGTGATGGGAGCCGGGGTCATGACATCCTTGGCCCTGATTTCGGCCAACAGATAATGCAGTTCATACATATCCAGTGTGGTGGCCTTGGAGGGGGAGGCGTCCCGTACATCCCTGTCGGAAATAATGCCGATGACGGCGTTGTCTCCGTCAACAACGGGCAGACGGCGGATGCGGTTGTCCCGCATGAGTTTGCCTGTCTTCAGCAGCGTTGTATCAGGTTGGACGGAAATTACCTTAGAGGTCATCCAGTTTTGCACCAGCATACTTGCCCCCGTGTTGCGGTACGTCGCCTTGCCTTGTCCGAAATATACACCAGGGGGTATGCTTGTACAAGGCTATTGTTTTTCTCCGGAGGCCGGCAAAAGGCGAGCCGGTTCAGTCGATGCCCATCGCTTTTTTTATTTTTTTTGCGGCGCGTTTGACTTTTTCCAGGGGTTTTTCCTCCCCGGCCTTTTGGAATTCGCGCAAAAGTTCAATCTGTTTGTCGGAAAGGCGCGTGGGAGTCAACACCTTGATTTCCGCGAGCAAGTCTCCACGTCTGCTTTGGCCGGGGTAGGGCAGGCCCTCTCCGGGGATTCGCAAGAGCGTGCCGCTTTGTATTCCCTTGGGTATTTCCAGCGGCAGTTCGCCGTCAAGACCCGACACTTCCGTCTTGTGGCCGAGCGCGGCTTGGGTGAAGCCAATCTCCAGCGTACAGAGCAGATTTTGTCCTTCGCGCTGAAAGCGTCTGTCAGGTTCCACCGTGAGTACGACATAGAGATCCCCAGGCGGGCCGCCGTGTATGCCCGGCTCTCCTTCGCCGCGCACACGCAGCCTCGTGCCCGTGTCTACGCCGGCGGGTACGCGCACGACAAGCTCACGTACTTCCGCCACAACTCCCTCACCCTTGCAGCGCGGACAAGGCCTGGTGATTATCCGGCCTTCGCCGCGACAGGCGTCGCAGGGCACGACAAGTTGGAAGAAACCTTGGGAACGGCGTATCTGACCAGCGCCGTTACACCGGCGGCAGGTTTCCACCTTGCTGTCTTTGTCCGCGCCACTGCCGCCGCAGTCTTTACAGGTGACGCGTTTGGGCAGGCTCAGGGTGATTTCGTCGCCTTTGGCGGCCTGTCTGAAACTGATGTCCAGATTGTAGCGCAAATCAGCGCCAGCCATGGCGCGAGGCCCGCGTGAGGCTGTGGAAAATCCGAAAAGGTCGCCGAAGATGTCGCTGAAATGGGTGAAAATGTCTTCCGCGCTGCCGAAACCGCCCGCGCCGCCGCCCTGCACTCCCGTATGACCGAAACGGTCGTAACGGGCGCGTTTTTCAGGATCTCGGAGTACGTCATAGGCTTCGGCGGCCTCCTTGAATTTTTGTTCGGCCTCGGCATTGCCCGGATTGCGGTCAGGATGATACTGCATGGCCAGTTTGCGGTAGGCCCGTTTGATATCATCCTCGCCCGCAGTACGCGGTACGGCAAGAATTTCGTAATAATCGCGCTGCATAATGGTTCACGTTGTCGGAGCTTCAGTTTTCGGCGTTCGCAATCTCCTGCCCGTCGGGAATGGGATTGTACAGACTCACGTCATTGGGCATGACCTTGCCGCCCGCGATCTCGCGCAGGGCCGTGACGACTTCCTTGTTGCGGGACGCGACAAGCGGTTCATAGCCGTCACGGTACTGGCGCACCCGTTTGATGGCCATCTGTACCAGCAGAAAACGGTTATTCACGCGTTCCTGGCAATCTTCCACAGTTATGCGGGCCATAAAGCCTCCCTGTTCCGGCTTGGGATAATATAAAACCGCCCGTCCGCTAAAGAGGCCGAGCGCAATTCAACATTCATCAGGCGAAAATAATTATTTTATATGCCGTGTCAAGAAAAGTCAAGGGATGTACGCGAAAGCGGCCTTTCTTGACACAAGCCGGAAATTGCGGCTATTCTGGATAATGGCGCTGATGAAAATTTTTCCCGGAGGCCGCTCGGACAACAGGTGATGGAAGCAAAAGACGCGAATAGGGAAGAAGTCAGAGGGATCTCTCATGGCGTTTGACTGGACAAACCCGTACCGTACAATCAGAGCGCCTGTTTTTGCCCGAAATGTCGTCGCGACATCTCAGCCCTTGGCGGCGCAGGCCGGGCTGCGTATGCTCCTTGACGGCGGCAACGCCGTGGATGCCATTCTTGCCGCAGCGGCCATGCTCACCATTGTGGAGCCCGTATCCAATGGCCTGGGCGGAGACGCTTTTGCCATTCTCTGGGACGGGCAGCGGTTGCACGGGCTCAATTCTTCCGGTACGGCCCCTGCCGCCTGGAATCCGGAATTTTTCCGCAGACGCCACGGAGAAGACGACAGGGGTTTCGCCAAAATTCCTCTTCGGGGATGGGATACGGTAACTGTGCCTGGCGCTGTCGCGGCGTGGGAAGCGTTGCATGAGCGATTCGGCGTGCTCCCCCTCAGGCGGATTTTGGAACCGGCCGCCTCAGTTGCCGAACGCGGCGTCACTGTCACGCCCATAACGGCCACGCAGTGGGAGTCGGCCGATCCTGGTCTGCGGGATCAACCGGGCTGGGCGCAAACCTTCATGCCGGGCGGGCGCGCCCCCAAAGCCGGCGAAAAATTCGTTTTTCCCGGCGCGGGCAGGCTGCTGCGCCACTTGGCGGAGAAGGGTCTGCGGGAGTTTTACGACGGCGCCGTCGCCGAAGCCGTCGGCGCCTGGGCGAAAAAAACGGGCGGCGCCTTGACGGCGGAGGACATGTGCGGCTTCCGACCGGAATGGGTGGAACCCATATCCGTGGAATACCGCGGATATGAGCTGCACGAAATTCCTCCCAACGGACAGGGCATCGCCGCCCTGATGGCGTTGGGCATCCTCAGGCATTTCGACTTGGCCTCTCTGGGGCCGGATTCTCCGCAAAGCCAGCATCTGCAGATAGAGGCCATGAAACTGGCTTTTGCCGACATTCGTCGTTACGTCGGCGATCCCAAAACCATGACCGTCACCCCGCGACAAATGCTGGACCCCGACTATTTGGCTTTGCGGGCCAAAAGCATTGACCATCGCCGGGCATCCTTTCCCGGGCCCGGCTTGTTCCCTTCCGGCGGAACCGTGTATCTCACGGCGGCTGATGAAAAGGGAATGATGGTTTCCTTTATCCAGTCCAACTACATGGGCTTCGGTTCCGGCGTTGTGGAGCCGGAATATGGAATCAGCCTGCAGAACAGGGGGACGGGCTTTTCCGCCGATCCCGCTTCCGCCAATGTCGTCGCGCCGGGCAAACGTCCCTTCCACACCATCATTCCCGCATTTCTCACCCAGAGCGGCAAGCCGAGGATGAGTTTCGGAGTTATGGGCGCGGACGTGCAGCCGCAAGGGCACGTCCAGACCCTTATTCGCATGGTGGACTACCGCCAGCAGCCGCAGGCCGCCTGCGACGCCCCGCGTTTCAAAATAAACAGGGATTTTTCCGTAAACATCGAATCCAGAGCCCATCCGTCGCTGCCTTCCGCTCTGGAGAACATGGGACACAAAATTCATATTGATCCGGTTTATCACGGTGAATCCGGATCCGGCCAGTTTATCTGGCGTTTGTCGGATGACCCCGGTCACGGCTACGTGGCCGCCAGCGACACGCGTCGCGACGGCTGCGCCTGTGGCTTCTGATAAAAATTCGAAAGCATCCGCTACGAGGGACAAACAATGATTAGTATGTACACTGCCTACACCAGAGAACTGGACAACATTGACAAGGCGGTTGAAGAACTGCTCGGACAGATCGGGCCCGTCGCCTTGAAAAAAAATTCCGTCGGCCTGCTGAACTGCCACTCGGATTTTCTTGAGGAGGGAATCGCCGAGGCCTTTTGCAAAAAGCTCCCCTTTGACGTCATCGGCATGACCACGATGGCCACCGCGGATCAGACTCGCTTTGACACGTATGGCCTGTGCTTTGCCGTGTTGACAAGCGATGAGGTTATATTCACGACCGCCGCCACAGGGCCGTTGGACGCCGACAATTACAAAGAGGAAATTGGAGAGGCTTACGCGCGGGCGCGTGGAAAACTGCCAGGCGACCCCGCGCTTGTCATCGCCTATTTTCCGACCCTGCGAGATGTCGGCGGCGCCAGCATGGTCACAGCTTTTGACGAAATTTGCGGAAGCGTCCCCATTTGGGGCGGGCTGACTGCGGGCGTGGATATGCGCTACAGCCAAAGCCTTGCTTTTCGCCACGGAGAACGGGTAATCCCGAACACGTTGGCTTTGGCCCTGGCGTACGGCCCCGTGGAACCGGAATTTGTCGTGATGTCCATCCCGGAGCAGAATATCCGGGAGAGCAAAGGGGTCATTACCGCTTCCGACGGATGCGTTTTGAGAGAAGTCAATGGAAGGCCGATTTCGGACTACCTTGAAGACATAGGCATTACAATAGGCTCGGAAGATTCCGTCACACTGCCGCTTATGGTGGACTACAGGGATGGCTCCAGCCCTGTGGCGCTCAGCATAGTCATATTCAGGGAAGACGGCAGCGCGTTGTGCAGCGGCGAAATGCCCGAAGGCGCCACCATTGCTCCGGGCACGATCACTCAGGAAGGCATACTCGGCACAACAGGGAAAAGTTTGGAAAGCATAGTGCAATACAAAAAAAACGGTCTGCTGATGCTTCCCTGCGTTACCCGGTATACCATGTTGGCGCCGAACCAGACGGACGAAATAAACCTTGTCGCATCGACAATCGCGGGCCGGATGCCCTATATGATGGGCTATTGCGGAGGGGAGGTCTGCCCTGTCAGGGACAAGAACGGCAAATACCACAATCGTTTTCACAATTATACGTTTTCCGCCTGCATAGTTTGAAGATCCGTCTTTTTCGGCGGGGCATTTCTGGAGCAATTTTACTTTCGAATTGCTCTGGCTTGGTCGTTATTTTTTGCAATTAGACACTAGTGTCTAATTGCATAAATTAATAGCGTAATTTTGTGCGATAACTATGCGGTAAAACTTGAAATTGTCATATAAAAACTAACGCAACTAGACACTAGATAACTTGCGGTATGCGCGGAGATTCCGGCATGGAAGACACAGCGTTGAACGAGGCGATGACGAAAACTCCCGAAACGTTGAGCAAAGAGGAACTGCTGATTCTTGTTCAAAATCTGCGCATCTTGATTGCCGGGCAGCAGTCGCGTGTCGCCGAACTGGAAAAAGGCGAGAGGAAATCCAGACGGGAAATTTTGCATCTTCAGAACGCTGTGGAACAGGAGAAAATTGTCGCCAACGCCAAGGCAAATCAGGTGGCCGCGCGATTTCTTGCCCAACGCGAGCGGGAGCGTTACATGAAACTGCTCCTGGAAAACAGCACGGACATCATTATCCTGCTGGATAAGGCGCACAGACTTGTTTACTCCACCAATATTTTTCTGACGAGGGCCGGTATAGCCGATTTTGCAAGCCTGACCGGCAGGACCTTTGAGGAAATCTTCAGACGCTTTTCGGATCAGCAGTGGAATGATGAAGGCTATGGGCAACTACTGGAGGCAATGCGCGCGAATAAGCCCGTATGCGTAACAGTTGTCCAAAAATGGAATGAGAATGAGGCCCCCTGCAAATACACCGTTCACTTTACGCCCATGAGTGGGCGGACAGGGGAAAGCGAAGGCTCAATGCTGCTTTTTCACAACGTGACGGAGATTGAGAATGCCCGGGAAGCCGCGGAACGCGCCAGCACGGCGAAGTCGGATTTTCTGTCGCACATGAGCCACGAGATGCGTACGCCGATGAATGCGATTATCGGCATGACAGCCATAGCCAAGGATTCTTCTTCCATTGAGCGCAAACAGTATTGCCTGGACAAGATTGAAGAGGCTTCAAAGCATCTGCTTGGCGTCATCAACGATATTTTGGACATGTCGAAAATTGAGGCCAACAAATTCACCCTCTCGCCCGTGGAATTCAATTTTGAAAAGATGCTTCACAATGTGACGAACGTCGTTAACTTCCGCGTGGAAGAAAAGCGCCAGAAGTTTTATGTGGATATTGACAAAAATATTCCAGTCACGTTGATCGGCGACGACCAGCGCCTTGCGCAGGTGATCACGAATCTGTTGAGCAATGCGGTGAAATTCACGCCGGAGGCCGGTTTGATACGTCTTTCCGCGGCGCTTGAGAGCCTGGATAACGGCATTTGCACACTCCTGCTCAGTGTGACTGATACGGGCATAGGCATCAGCCGGGAACAACAGGAGCGCCTGTTCAACTCCTTCGTGCAGGCGGACAGCGGCACGACTCGCAAATTTGGGGGCACCGGCCTTGGGCTTGCCATCTCCAAACGCATCGTCGAAATGATGGGCGGGCGAATATGGGTGGAGTCGGAGTTGGGCAAGGGAGCCACCTTTGCCTTCACTGCATCGGCCGGTCGGGGGGTGAACAAGCAGCGCGGCCTTGTGGACAGCATCAAATGGGACACGGCGCGCGTGCTGGCGGTGGACAGTGAGGCCGAAATACGGGACTATTTCCAACATCTTGCCCGGCATCTTGTCTTTCCCTGTGATGTCGCGGAAGGTGGAGAGGCGGCCCTCCGGGTGATTGAACGGAACGGCCCCTACAATCTCCATTTCGTCTCCTGGACAATGCCCGGCATGAACGGCATAGAGCTTGCGCGCCGCATCAGGGAGGGCGGGGCGGACAAATCCGCAATCGTCATCATGGCCTCCGCCGCGGAATGGGGCGATATTGAAGAGGAGGCGAAAGCGGCGGGCATCAGCGGATTTTTGTCAAAGCCGCTTTTCCCTTCATCCATTGCCGATTGGATCAGCCAAGCTCTTGGCCAGCATTTGACCGCTTTTGAAGAGGAAAGCGAATTGGGCCTGCTCAATGATTGTTTCAAGGGGCATCGTATACTTCTCGCCGAAGATGTGGAAATCAACCGGGAGATAGTTTTGAGCCTGTTGGAACCGACGTCCATTGAGATTGATTGCGTGGAAAACGGCCTGGAGGCCGTTGAGCGGTTCAGCGAAGGGCCGGAGCACTATGAAATGATTTTTATGGATATGCAGATGCCGTTGATGGACGGGCTTGAAGCCACGCGCCGTATCCGGGCCTCGGGAAAATTCGGAAGAAACATTCCCATTGTTGCCATGACGGCCAATGTTTTCAGTGAGGATATCGCCAAATGCCTGGAAGCCGGGATGAGCGACCATCTCGGCAAGCCATTGGATTTTCAGGAAGTCATCACAAAGCTCAAAAAATATCTGGCCCTGGACATGAAGGCGTCTTCCGCGTGAAAATTTCAGGCGAACTCATGAAAGCCGGTTTTTGAAATCGACGTAGGAGAATTGGCGCAACAACCGGAAGTGCGTGGCGTCTTGACCATTCGCTTCCAAAATGCCTATGGAAGGAAGACGAAGACCGTTAAAGGTGGTGGTTTTCACCATGCTGTAAATGGCCATGTCTTCAAAAATCAGGCGCTCTCCGACCTTGGGCGGCACGGTGAAGGAATATTCTCCAAAAACGTCTCCCGCCAGACAGGACTTGCCCGCCAGACGGCAGGTAAAGCTCTTTTCTCCCGGACGACCGGCGCGTTCCGGTTCGCCGCCCCCCAGAGACAGTACCTGCGGCCTGTAGGGCATTTCCAGCACATCCGGCGTGTGGCAGGCAGCGGATATGTCCAGCAGCGCCACCGGCATGTCGGCCTGCACCACATCAAGCACTGTGGCTACAAGCCAGCCCGCGTTCAGGGCGACGGCCTCGCCGGGTTCGAGATAAAGCTGCGCGCCGTAGCGGACGCGCCAATTGTCCAAAAGGCGGCAGAGCAGGTCAAGATCATAATCTTCGCGGGTGATGTGGTGCCCGCCGCCGAAATTCAGCCACCGGCACCCCTCGATCCAGGGGGTAAAATTTTTTTCCACAACGGCCAGGGTTCGCTCCAGAGCGTCCGCATCTAACTCGCAGAGTGTGTGAAAGTGCAGTCCTGTCAGGCAGCGCCGGTCTTTCGGCGTAATTTCCCGAAATTCGCGCAAACGTATGCCCAGGCGCGAGGCGGGCGCGCAAGGATCATAGAGGGCCGTCTTCACTTCGGAATGCTCGGGATTGATGCGTAAGCCACAGGCCACACCGTGTCCTGTCGTCTTGTTCCATTGCTCCGTCATGGGGCGGAAACGTCGCCACTGGGTTATGGAGTTGAAGACAATATGGTCGGCCAGAGGCAGTAGTTCCGCTATCTCCTCTTCACTCCAGGCGGCGGCGAAGGCATGCACTTCGCCGCCGAATTCCTCGCGCCCCAGGCGGGCTTCGTCAACGGAACTGGCGCACACTCCCCACAATGGCCCGGAGCCTGTAAAACGCGAAAGAAGCGGAAATGTGGCGAAAGCCGCATAGGCCTTGAGAGCCAGCAGAACTTTCACGCCCGTGCGGCGCTGTACCGTATCCAGCACGGCGGCGTTGTCCGCAAGGCGCGGCCCGTCCAGCACGAAGCAGGGGGACGGCACACGTTCTTTATCAAAGAGCGGGTTGTCGCGCGTTATTCGGCGCATCCGGCGAGTTCCACGCATTGCCACGGCAGACCGTAGTCGGAAAGGGCCTCCATGAAGGGGTCGGGGTCGCACTGTTCCATATTCCACACGCCGGGTCGCCGCCAGAGGCCTTCGGCAATGAGCTTGGCGCCTATCATGGCGGGCACGCCCGTGGTATAGGAAATGGCCTGTGAGCCGACTTCGACGTAACAGGCCTCGTGATCGCAGACATTGTAAATATAAAAACATTTTTTTTCGTTGTTTTTCAGGCCGGTCATGCGGTTGCCGATGCAGGTCTTGCCCCTGGTCAGCGGCCCAAGAGATGCGGGATCCGGCAGGAGGGTCGCCAGAAATTGCACGGGCACAATATCCTGCCCCTGGAAGCGCACCGGCGCGATGCCTGTCATGCCCACATTGCCGAGCACCTTGAGATGGTTCAGATAATTTTCGGAGAAGGTCATCCAGAAACGTGCCCGGCGCAGCCCTTTCAGGTGCAGGACGAGGGATTCCAGTTCCTCATGGTAGAGGAGGAAACATTTTTTACGGCCTATGCCGTCAGGAAAGTCATAGTTCATGGAAAAGGCAAGAGGGTCGGTTTCCACCCACTCGCCGCGTTCCCAGTAGCGTCCGCGCGCCGTAATTTCGCGAATGTTGATCTCCGGATTGAAATTGGTGGCGAAGGGCAGGCCGTGATCGCCGGCATTGCAGTCAATAATGTCCAGAACATGCACTTCATCCAACATGTGCTTCATCGCCCAGGCCGCGAAAACATTGGTTACGCCGGGATCAAAGCCGGAGCCGAGCAGAGCCGTCAGCCCGGCCTCGCGAAAGCGGTCGGCGTAGGCCCACTGCCATTTGTACTCAAATTTCGCGGTGTCCAAAGGCTCATAATTGGCCGTGTCCAGATAGTGCGCGCCGCCGGCAAGGCAGGCTTCCATGATGTGCAAATCCTGGTAGGGCAGGGCCACATTGCAGACAATTTCCGCCTCGGCCGCGCGAATAAGGCCGGTCAGCTCATCCACGTTGTCGGCGTCCACGCGGGCTGTCTCCAGATTCACGCCCATGCGCGTTCTGATGCTTGCGGCCACGTTTTCGCAACGGGCCAATGTGCGGGAGGCCAGGGTGATTTTTTCGAACACGCCGGTCCGCTGCGCCGCTTGGGCGCACTTGTGCGCCACCACACTGCCGACGCCGCCCGCCCCGATAATCAGAAGATTCGCCATGAATGCTCCTTTCGTTTGAAACCGGTCATGAGCAAGTTTTATTCGCGGGGAACTCCGCCGTCTCCGTCCAGCAGCAGGACATGGGCGTAGCGTCCGTTTTTACGACCCTTGTCAGCCAGATTCATTCCCTCTTTGCGACAGGCGGGGCAAGCATGACGCGGGATAAGGAGGCATAGGGAGCGCGCCGTCCGCTCCGAACTTGTCTCAAAGCGTTCCAAGCCCGAACAATCTTTGCACAGGCGCCAGCCTTCAAGGCGGCTTTCGCGCAGCATGTCCGTATCGTAAAAAATATGGCGTTGGCGTACCCAATATCCGTCTTCTTCCTTTCCTTCGGCGGGGCGGGGCGGCGGGCAGCGGAACAGGCGCAAGGCTTCCTCGCAAGCGCCAGCGACGATGCGGGCCGTCTCCGGCCGCTGCCGCGCCGAAGCCGGATCCCAGCCGGGTTCGACAATATCCTCGTACGGCAGGCCGGCCAGAGCAAGACAAATACCCATGTTGACGTAAGGCAAGGCGCCGCGTATGGAGTAGCCGCCCTCCAATACGGTGATGTCCGGCTTGAGGGCGTGGTTCAGGGCGGCGTAGCCTCTGGCGGAGATGCGCATATTGGCCAGCGGATCGGTAAAATGATTGTCTTGCCCGGCGGAATTGACAACAACATCCGGGTGAAATTCCTCAAGCATGGGCAGTACTGCCTTTTCCACGGCGTAAAGATATCCCTCGTCCGAGGTTTCCGGCGGCAGAGGGATGTTGATGGTGCGGCCCGAAGCGCCGGGGCCCCCATATTCGTGCGGGAAACCGCTGCCCGGGTACAAGGTGCGGCCGTCCTGATGCAGAGAGATGAAAAGGGTGTACGGGTCGTTCCAAAAGATATCCTGGGTACCGTCGCCGTGATGCACATCCGTATCCACAATGGCCACGCGCAGGGGGCGCCCGTCGGGGCGAGGCCAGTGATCGCGGATGTATTCCACCATCACCGCTTCGTTGTTGATATTGCAGAAACCACGGTTGCCGTGCACCACGCGCATGGCGTGATGCCCCGGAGGTCTGGCCAGGGAAAAAGCCCTGGCCTCCTTTTTTTCCATCACCAGGCGGGCGGCGGTAATGGCCGCGCCGGCCGAGGCCAGGTGTGATTCCGTGCTTACCGCGGCCACATCGGGCAGACAAAAATGAACTCGCGCAAGGTCGGTGGGGTCGGCAAATTCCGGGCGATATTCGCTGATGCCGGGGATATCGAAAAGAGCCTCTTCCTGCAACTGGTCACGGGTATAGAGCAGGCGTTCCTCGCGCTCAGGGTGTGTCGGCGAAATGGCCCAGTCAAAGGCCGGAAAAAATACCACGCCGAGCCGGCCGGGAGCGGAAGCGGTCTGCCCGCCGGATGCAACGTCGGGAAAGGCATGGCCGGGAATATTCATGCCGTTGCCTACAAAACGCTGCCGCGTTGCCGCAGGGCCTTCTCCACCGCTGAAAGACATTGCAGGGCCACGTCTTCGGCCGGCTGGGAGGCGTCAATCACGGCGAAACGTTCCGGCTCTTCTTTGACCAGGGCATGGTATCCCTCTTGCACGCGTTTGTGAAAGATCAGACTTTCCGACTCAAAACGTCCTTCCGAGACAACGGTACCGGCCTCTTTGTTGCGCTGCCCGGCCCGCATAAGGCCGCAGGGTACGGGCACATCCAGAAACAGGGTGATATCCGGCACAAGACCGCCGGTGGCGGCGTCATTCAGGCGACGCAGAAACTCCGTATCCAGACCCCGACCGTAACCTTGATAGGCCAAAGTGGAATCGGCGTATCTGTCGCAGAGCACAATTTGTCCTGCTTCAAGGGCGGGGCGGATGATCTCGGCTGTATGCTGCGCCCTGTCAGCCAGAAAAAGAAAAAGTTCGGCCCGGCTGGAAACGCTCTGCCCCCTGGCGTCCAGCAATATATGGCGCAGAGTGCGGCCCAAAGGGCAGCCGCCCGGCTCCTTGGTAAGCAAGGGGTCAAAATCGCGTTCCTGCAGATAGTCCACCAGCAGCCGCGCCGCTGTGGACTTGCCGGAACCCTCTATGCCTTCAAAAGTGACGAACATCTTGCCTTCCCCGCGCTTGTCGGGCTGGGTTTGTCCATTCAAGAGCCGTTTATGGCCTCATGGAAGCAACATACCCGTTTTGCGGAGCGACAGCAAGTCTGGCCTTGAAAAGCCGATTTTCACCTGCCGGACAAAAATGTGTGTTCCCTGACAACTTGTCCAGCAGACGCCTGTAACATCTCAATCCCTTTCATTTCAGGCTTTCATTTATACGCGGGCACCTAGATAGTGTAGTCACGAGATTGTCAATATTTTGATTTTGTGGCATAGTGCGCTTGTTTGCAACCACAAGCGAGGAACTTATGCCACCAGCCGCCCA
>JAITGC010000076.1 GCA_031280915.1 Desulfovibrio sp.
CTGTCGGCGAAATTGCTGTATCGTCCTCCGCGGGCGCTTATGCCCACGCCCGCGGCAGGGGCGATGTCGGGAGCAAAGGCCTCGAAAAATTCCATGCCCGCGACGAGCCTGTCCTGTATCTGAAATTGAGGGATATTTTCCTTGGAGAATTCGAGATAGAAATTTTGGATTTCGACCCTGGCCCCGTCTTCGAATGTGAAGACCAAACCGTCACCCACCCGGTCGATTTAAGTGTTGTGAGCAGAAAAATTCAGTATAATCGTATAGTTACCTGGGTGGGGGGGGGGGGTAATCCTTACTGTCTGCCCCTGACCCGGCCTGTCAAGAATCATGTCAGCCATAAAGCCTCCCGGTCTGTGTTGTCGGTGAATGATGCAAATGAATGTTCATTCACAAGCCCGAAAAAATTCCGGCCCTTTCCCGAAAGGGAAAAGACAGCCTTGGGCGGGAAGCAAACAAGCTTCCGCCCGCCAACGGAAATAAAATATCGGGGAGTTCGGCAGAGGAAAGCGCGTCGCGAACGCTCCCAAAAAGACTTGCGCGTGTCAGCGCGTGCCCGCAACGCCCCCGCCTCCGGCGGGGCGGCCGTAGCTCCGCTTTGGCGGAGTCAACAGGCTCTCCAATGAGGCTGGGTGGCCGGCGTGGGGAAGCGACATCGCCGAAGTCCATGCCCGGGGAAACACAAACCGATCCGGCAGGCTTTCGAAAAGCCTGATCCGGGGGATTACCCAACGTGCCCGGCGGCGATCCCGTCCAGCCTGTCGCACGGCCTCAAACGGGGTACCCCATATGCCGGGTATTGGCTGGGGGTGCAGCGAGTATCACAAATACCATGCAAGCAAGTCAAGAACATTTTCAGAAAAGGGAGTCAGGGGCAAATATGGCGGAGACATTGTCCTTTTCAGAATAAAGGCCATTTATGGAAAAGCCTCTTGGCAGACTCCGGACTTTGTGCTAGAAAGAACAAAGCGGCGCATTTCGGCCGCGCCATTCTGAAACTTATGGAGGTACAAGCATGTCCGCACTGGTTCTTGGCCACATGAATCCCGACACAGACAGCATTGTTTCCGCCATCGCGGCGGCAGACCTTTACAGCAAGCGCGGTTTTTCCGTGGCTCCGGCGGCCCAGGGCGATCCGACCCCTGAAACGGCTTTTGTACTCAAAAAATTCGGCCTTGCCGCGCCCCAGGTTGTCAAAGATGTCGCCGGAAAAGAACTCTGGCTGGTCGATTATTCCGATTTGCCCCAGGCCCCCGCAGGCATGGATTCCGCTACGGTGCTGGGTATTGTCGATCACCACAAGCTTGGCGACGTGACCACTTCCTCTCCCCTTGAAGCCTGGATCTGGCCTGTCGGGTGTACCAATACCGTTCTCAAAAGCATGTACGATTTTTACGGCATCGAAATCCCCAAAAATATCGCCGGGGCCATGCTCTGCGCTATTTTGTCCGATACGGTCATCTTCAAGTCGCCCACCTGCACGGAAGCGGATAAAAAAGCCGTTGACGCCCTGGCCAAAATTGCCGGCGTAGGCGACGTCAAGGCTCTGGGCATGGAGATGTTCAAGGTCAAAAGCGCTGTGGAAGGCGCTTCCATGAAGGATCTCGTCTTCCGCGACTACAAGGATTTTGACATGGGCGGCAAAAAAGTGGGCATCGGCCAGTTGGAAGTGGTGGATCTGTCCATCCTGGCCGGCGTGAAAGACGGCCTGTATGCGGAAATTCAGAAGGTGAAGGGCGAGGGCCGCCACAGCGTCTTTTTGCTCTTGACGGACATTATGAAAGAAGGCTCTGAAATGCTTATCGTCTCCGATGATCCCGCTGTTGTGGAAAAAGCCTTTGGCGTCAAGCCGGACGGCAAGACTGTGTGGCTGCCGGGCGTTATGAGCCGCAAGAAGCAGGTTGTGCCCAATTTTGAAAAAGCCTTCAAGTAAGGCCGGACAAGGCGCGCGAATGATAACAAAACCCCGGTACGCCGGGGTTTTGAGGCTGTTGACAAAGTCCTCTTTGTCAACAGCCCGCCACGAAGGCGTAGGCGGGATTCATTCCCGCCGTAAAGCGCCCGGAGTGAGCGTGCCTTTACAAATCCCGCCAAAGGCGGGTTTGTCGTCAATCTGACCCCGGTACGCCGGGGTTTTGTTTGTTCACAGGGAAGGGGTCAGTTTGCCGTGAGCCGGCGTCAGGCCTTGTTTTTTGCTCCGGGCATACCGTATTTTCGCGCCCAGTCAATAAGGCAGCCGGAGCCTTCGGAGCCATGCGTCTTGCCCTTGACCACAAAGGAACTTGCGGCTGAACATTGGGCAAGCCGCCCTGGTCAATGTTCAGCCATGACGGGTCATGAGCCAGACTGCCAGCAATTGCCCCGCCGCCAGCGTAATATCCCTGTCCAGCGCCGCCGCGAGCAGCACCATGCCGCTTCCCGCGTAGAGCAAGGGGCGCTTTTGCCTCGCAAAGCAGACGATCTGCAGAAGAAGGCCGCCGAGAAACAGCGCGGGGAAAAACCAAAGAGCGGCCATATCCGCCGGCAGCGTATAGACCTGATTCATCTTGCGCGCCCCGCGCGTCGTATTCCGGAAACAGTCATTTTCCTCTTTATATCCGGTCCCGGATTCCACCGCAAATCCAATCTTGCCAGAAGGGCGACAAGCACTGTATTCTGCGTTCACTACGGATGGCGGGCATACTTTTGAGCGGACGCCATCAAAAACGGCGGGAGAGAAAATGAGCGCCCTGACGCCTCGTGAAATAGTGGCGGAACTGGACAAATTCATTGTCGGGCAGGAACAGGCCAAACGCATGGTGGCCGTGGCGGTGCGCAACCGCTGGCGCCGCCGCCGCCTGCCT
Organism: Desulfovibrio sp.; assembly: GCA_031280915.1. Taxonomy (GTDB): domain Bacteria; phylum Desulfobacterota; class Desulfovibrionia; order Desulfovibrionales; family Desulfovibrionaceae; genus Desulfovibrio. The sequence goes on from JAITGC010000076.1 coordinate 2,844, forward strand.
CCGGAATTGCGCGATGAGGTCGCGCCCAAAAATATCATTATGATGGGGCCCACCGGCGTCGGCAAGACGGAAATCGCCCGCCGTCTCGCGCGCCTCGCCTCGGCGCCTTTTCTCAAGGTCGAGGCGACGAAATTCACGGAAGTCGGCTATGTGGGCCGTGACGTGGAATCCATGATCCGGGATCTTATGGAAATCGGCATAACCCTGGTGCGGGAACAAGAAAACGCCCGCGTCAGGGAAGCGGCGGAAAGCGCCGCCGAGGAACGTCTTCTGGACTTGCTGCTGCCGGCTTCTTTTGGCCAGGAAGAGCGCGGCGGCACAAGGGAAAAATTGCGGCGGCAATTTCGTCAGGGTTTTCTGGATGACAGGGAAGTGGAAATGGAAGTCTCGGAACAGGCCGGGCCTGTCATTGACGTTTTCGCCATACCGGGCATGGAGCAGGTCAGCGGGCAAATCAGGGACATGTTCGGCAAGGCCTTTCCTCCCAAGCAGCGCCGCCGAAAAATGAGGATCAAAGACGCATTTAACGCGCTGATTCAGGAAGAATCGGCGAAACTGACGGACTATGACGCCATTGTGGAAATTGCCAGGGAGCGCGTGGAGCAGAGCGGTATCATTTTCATTGATGAAATCGACAAAATCGCCTCGCCTTCACAAAACCGCACTTCCGACATCTCCCGCGAGGGTGTGCAGAGGGATTTGCTGCCCATTGTGGAAGGCAGTGCCGTGAACACCAAATATGGCATGATACGCACGGATCACGTACTCTTTATCGCAGCCGGGGCCTTTCATTTCAGCAAGCCCTCGGACATGATTCCCGAACTTCAGGGGCGTTTTCCACTGCGTGTGGAGTTGCAGCCCCTCGGCAAAAAAGAATTTTTGCGCATCCTCACAGAACCGGACAATGCCCTTACCAAACAGTATGAAGCGCTGCTGGCCACGGAAGACGTTACGCTGCGCTTTACGGAAGACGGCCTTGAGGAAATCGCGGCCTTTGCTGAAGACACCAATTCACGCACGGAAAACATAGGCGCGCGCCGTCTTTACACCATCATGGAAAAAATTCTCGCGGGCATTTCTTTTGACGCGCCGGACACGCCCGGCGTGCAAGTCAGCATTGACAAGGCCTATGCCCGCGCACACCTTGAAGATGTACTCAAGGATCAAGGCTTGCGCCAATATATTCTCTAAGAGTAAGTTAACGTTAACACAGACTCGCGGCGTTGAACGGTGAAAGTGCATTTCGCCCTTCGCGTCTGTTTTGTGGTCTGAGATCCCGGCCTGAATGCCCATGCCGCTTTATTGACGCTTGCCCCTCCCCCAAAAAAAGCATTCTTTAGAAGTCATTTCATAATTTATCATGAAATGACTTCTGACGCCGGAGCAAGCCGCGGCCCACAAGGGATAGTCATCCGTACGCCCTTTCGGGCTATGGCTGCCAAAAACCGCGTTTTTCGGCGGAGCGGTCTTCATAAATCGGCCATTGGCCGATTTATGACATGAGTTGTAGTGAAAGCACTTGACATTATAGCGACTATAGACATTAGCTTATAGTTTAAAGACAAGCGCCCAGGCGCTGACGCTTCATATCTGAATATAAATGGAGAGGTATCATGAGCAGTTCCATCACGGCATGTGCATGCGGGTCGGCCCATACAGCCGAATCTGCTTCTGAAAAGAACACGCTTATTCCCAATGCGTTCACCCGCGAAATTCTCGACTGCCGTCATGAACTCAGTTGTGATGCATGTGTTTCTTCTGAGCGCGCGAATATTTCAGGACATATCCATGGGCAAGAGAACTGTGACCAGGCCGGTCGCTGTAGCCATGCCGCCGCGACATCTGAACCAGTCGCTTTTCCTGAAAAGGTCATAGCAGGCTCCACGGCGGTCACCCTGTTCTCTGTCAACGGAATGTGCTGCCCTGTGGAGGAACGTCTGGTTAGAAACAGGCTGACAGGCATGTCCGGCGTCCTGGCCCTTGAATTCAACCTTATGCAGCGCACGCTGAAGGTGCGCCATGAATCGGCGGCCTTGCCCGCCATTGAAAAGGCTCTGTCGTCCCTGAACATGGATGCGAAAGTCATGAATGCTTCAACCGGAGCGGATAACGCGATTTCCGAAACACGGACAGGCTGGAAAAAGCTGGCTGTTGCCGGTCTATTCGCCACGCTTTCTGAGGTGTTTGAACTGCTGCGCGAATGGGATGCGGGCCCCTCCTGGCTATCTTTACAAAACTGGCGGATCAACGGCGTCGGAATTGTGGAATGGCTGCCCATAATTTTTGCGGCTATCGCCATCCTTGCCGTCGGGCCGACAACCTACAAAAAGGGATGGATCGCGCTGAAAAACCGCGATCTCAACATCAACGCGCTTATGTCCGTGGCTGTTACCGGCGCGGTGTTTATCGGACAACATCCTGAAGCCGCCATGGTCATGGTGCTGTTCACCATCGCCGAAGCCATTGAGGACAAGGCCTTGGACAGAGCGCGAAACGCCGTTAAAAACCTCCTGGCCCTCGCGCCGGAAAGAGCGACCGTGCGGCAGACGGATGGAACCTGGCTGGAAATGGACATTCGTCAAGTGGCTGTCGGCAGTCGCGTGCGGGTGAGACCCGGAGAGAAGGTGGCCCTTGACGGCATTGTCGTGCGAGGGCAATCCGCCGTCAACCAAGCCCCCATCACAGGCGAGAGCCTGCCTGTGGAAAAAAACGTCGGCGATGCGGTTTACGCGGGAACCATCAATGAATCCGGTTCATTTGAGTTGGACGTGACCACCGGAGCCAGCAACTCCACCCTGGCCCGCATCATCCATGCTGTGGAAAAAGCGCAGGGAACCCGTGCGCCCATACAGCGTTTTGTTGACCTGTTCGCCGCGTACTACACCCCGGGGGTATTTCTGATAGCCGTTCTCACGGCGCTTATTCCGCCGCTGTTTATGGGCGGCGCGTGGATCGCGTCTGTTTACACCGCCCTGGTGCTTCTGGTCATAAGCTGCCCTTGCGCCCTGGTTATTTCAACGCCGGTGAGCATTGTCAGCGGCCTTGCCGGCGCCGCCCGCAACGGCATTCTGATCAAGGGCGGCGTTTTCCTTGAGCAAGGGCGTTTGCTTAGCCGGCTGGCCCTGGATAAAACCGGTACCATCACTCACGGCAAACCCCGCCAGACCGACTTTACAACTGTGGGCGAATTTGACGGGGATGAGGCGTTTTCCCTGGCCGCCGGTATAGCCGCCCGTTCCGACCACCCGGTGTCCAAGGCCATTGCCGAAGCCGCTCTTGAAGCAGGCCTGTCTCCGGCGGCTGTTGATGATTTTGCGGCCATTCCCGGCCAGGGCGTGAGCGGCGTTGTCGAGGGACAAAAATGGTTTCTCGGCAATCATCGCATGGTGGAAGATCTGCAACTGTGCGCGCCCGCTTTGGAAGACCTCATCTTTGCCATGGAGAAGCAAGGGAAAACTGTAGTGGCTCTGATCGGTGAACGAGGCGTACAGGCCTTGTTCGCGGTGGCCGATACGCTGAAAGACAGTAGCGTTGAGGCTATTGAGGATATGAAACGCCTTGGCATTGAAACCATCATGCTGACCGGCGATAATGAACATACAGCCCGCGCCATTGCCGAACAGGTGGGAGTGAACGCCTTCAAAAGCAACCTTTTGCCTGAAGACAAATTGGCCGCTGTGGAAGAGCTTGCCCGAAGGGGCAAGGTGGGCATGGTCGGTGACGGCATTAACGATGCCCCCGCTCTTGCCAGGGCCGACATTGGTTTCGCCATGGCCATAAACGGCACGGACACGGCTATCAAGACCGCAGACGTGGCGTTAATGGATGACGACCTGCGAAAAATCCCCCGTTTCATCCGTCTGTCCAGAGCCACGTATGCCATTCTGATGCAAAACATCGCATTGGCCTTGGGCATTAAGACTGTTTTCCTCGCGCTGACCTTCATGGGGCAGGTGACCATGTGGATGGCGGTATTCGCGGATATGGGCACGAGCCTGCTGGTCGTGGCCAACGGACTCAGAGCCATGGGGCGGAAAACCCATAAATAAATGATGTACCTCCGCCCGGCAAGATTTTTCTGGTAATTCGGCGAAAAATACTGTAATGGCGGAGGTGTTCCGTAGCAAACGAAACATGAAGTGGTGATAGCTGACATGAAAATTCTTGTGCAAAAATTCGGCGGCACTTCTGTGGCCACGTTGGAATGCATGCGAAAGGTACGGGAGAAGGTGGCGGACGGCCTCAAGCGGGCCGACAAGGTTGTCGCCGTGCTTTCGGCCCGTGCCGGAGACACCAACAACCTGCTGGATCTGGCGGGGCAGTGGTCAAAGGATCCGGACAGGGCGGAATGTGATGTCCTCGTTTCTACCGGCGAGCAGGTTTCCGCAAGTCTTTTCGCCATGCTGCTCAAAGATGGCGGCATAAAAGCCCGCTCTCTGCTGGGCTGGCAGATACCCCTTATCACGGATGCCGGTTTCGGCCGGGCGCGTGTTCGTTCCATAGACAGCGACGCCCTGCGCGGCTTTCTGGAAGAGTATGATGTTCTTGTGGTCGCGGGTTTTCAGGGCTGTACTGAAGACAAACGCATAACCACCCTGGGACGCGGCGGCTCCGACACGTCGGCCGTGGCTCTGGCCGCGGTTCTGGGTTCTGTGGAATGCGAAATATATACCGACGTTGACGGCGTGTACACCACTGATCCCAATATCTGCTCCTCGGCCCGCAAAATGGACCGCATCGCCTACAACGAAATGCTGGAAATGGCCAGCATGGGCGCGAAGGTTCTCCATATCCGCTCTGTGGAATTCGCCCAGAAATACAAAGTCCCTGTCCGGGTACGCTCCACGTTCAACGATGACCCCGGCACCCTTGTCACTCAGGAGGATTCCAGCATGGAAGCTCTGCTTGTTTCCGGCATTGCTTACGACAGAGATCAAGCTCGCGTTACCCTGCACGGAGTGCCCGATGTGCCGGGCGTGGCCGCGGCTGTTTTTGGCCCCCTTTCGGAAAAGGGTGTGCTCGTGGACATGATTGTGCAGAATACCAGTCTTGACGGGCTGACGGACATCACCTTCACCATTTCGCGCAAGGATTTGAAGAGCACCTTGGGCATCATGGCTGAAACAGCCTCCAATATCGGCGCGGCCGAGGTGGTGCATGACGTGAATGTGGCCAAGGTTTCGGCCATAGGCGTGGGCATGCGCAATCATTCCGGCGTGGCGGCCAGGGCTTTTGCCGCTCTGACGCAGGAAGGCATCAATATCCTGATGATCAGCACCTCGGAAATAAAAATCGCCATCCTGATTCAGGAGAAATATGTGGAGTTGGCCGTACGCATTCTGCACGATACCTTCGGCCTGGACTGGGACGTCGTTTAGAGAGAGCGATTTCATACGCCAACCGGCTTGACAGAGCAATCACATTTCACCAATCATGTCACTTGGGTTCAAATAATAGCTCAATAGCCTGATCTGTGCGAGTAATGGCTACTATGGCTGGAATGACTCCGATGGCTGTAGTGCGCAGCATACAGCTGCGAGTCTTCACTTTCATTTATCACATCGGAAAAATAGAGTTTTTCCTTGTCGCTGTTCACTTTCAGGGTTGCGGTCGTGTCGGTCGGCGCAACGGGAATGCTTGCGTCGGCCGGGAGTACAGTGCCGAATGTCGCGGCGAATATGCCGACGGCAAAGAATAGCTTGTAAATCAGATTGCGCATTTTTCCTCCTGTCAGGTAAGGGTTTTTAACATTGTGACATGATTGGTGAAATGTGATTGCTCTGTAGTGCAGAGGTACTGAAAAAGCCACAGCAACTTTCTTTTTCTTCACAGCCATCACATTGTTCAAGAAATGTATTTTTCCATGATGATATGGATTGTCTTGAAAAAGCACGAATATCCTTGTGGCAAAGGCAGAGCGGAGTGTTATACACAGATACATGCAGCCCGCGCTTGCTTAGTGCAAGGATGGCGCTTCTTAAATTCTGTTGGTAGTCGGCAGGATCAATATAAACGGAGGTAGCATTAACGTCGGCTACGCCGTGAATCTCCATAGACATAAATGCGTAATGGGCGCAGAATGGAAAATATCTGTACAGATATTCAGAAAATTCCTTGAGCCGCGAATAGTTCTGTTTCATTACAACGTGGCGTATCTCAATGGGAAAACGGTACTGGGCCAAACTGTATATCCCGGCCTGAGTTTCATCGTAGCTTCCCTTGGCCCCGACAATTTCATCATGAATTTCTGGAATATCCGAGTGCAGCGAAACGCAAAAAGTATCATTGCCCCGTGGAAGAGTTGAGAGTTTTTTGATAAATTCCCCGTCGGAACATTTCTTTGCGTTTGTTAAGATGCTTACCTGCGCTCCAGGGTGTTCGGCATGGCATCTGCGCAAAATATTTATGAAGTTATCCGCAAACAGAGTGGGTTCGCCGCCCGTGATGCAGATATTTTCAAGGGGTTTTCCTTTCAGCAAATCCAGTACTCTCGTTGCCGTTGCAAACAGAGCGGGGTCGTGCTTGTTCGGCGGCTGAGGGCACATTACGCACCGACAATTGCAGGCTTCCGTCAGCAGGAGGCTATTTTGCTGCGATCCGGATTCCCACAGTATGAGCACTTCTCCCGTGCCGGAAACACTGGCTATACTGCCGTGCCGTATGCAAGCTGTATCCTCAGCACAAATTCCTCCAATCATATGCGGGAGAAAAAGACTGTCTTTCGGCGGTGTGGTGGACAAAACAGCAAGGTAGCCCATGCAGCCTCTGTCCACAGCATCTGTGAACAGTATTTTATCGTGCCGTTCATAGAACGGTAGCCGTTGAACCGTTATTTCTCCAATAACGGTTGCGAACGAAGATGATGGGCGCCCTGTCACCCTAAGCATAGCAATCCACCGTGTTTGAGCGGGTAATCCAACTCCAGATGATATTTTCTTCCTCTTCCGACATATCCGCCAGCAAAGAGAAGAGATAATTAAATATTCCCTTGTGTTTTATGCAAAATGGTGTACCTTCCATCTTGCGGACTTCGCTGCCGGATTCCAGGTAGTTCCTTACCGGGTCGGTCCCGCAGTAGGCTTGATAAACGCAATATGCACAACTTGGCGTCACTTCGACACAAGCGTCATGGATGATGTCTTTGAGTTTTGGCCCGCCAAATATGTCCTTATAGGAATCCGTATGAACATTCCCCAGGTTGAAATGCCCATCCCCCATGCGGGCGAGCATCCGCGCCTCGTCAGATGGATAAACCGAGCCGTCGTAGTCGTAAATTGCGCCGCTGATCCCAACGCCCGCCGGAGATTGTAAATCCACAAAACCAGTGGAAAATGGCGTCAGGATGCGGGACAGAAGGATACTGGCGAAGTATTCCGGGAAAAATCGCGTCTTGTTTATAGATAAAATATACTGGAGAGCGTTGGCATACGCGTCTACAAAATCATGCGTGTCATAGCCTAATACACCAGCCTGTTCCGCTGCAAAGCCATAAGGATTCAGAGAGCGGATAAAAATCCCATTAAACCCGAGGGCGATATATTCATCTATAATTTCATGCAGTTTCCCAAGAGATAGGGCCGTTGTGGTCATCAAAGCGTCTACGCAATCTTTTCCAACAATTTCCCGTGCAAGAAACAAGTTGCGGAGGAAAAGATCGTAGGAGCTTCCCCCGGCTCGCAATACTCTGTTTTTATCGTGCAGGGGCCTTGTGCCATCCAATGATGTAGAGATGTAAATATTATGGTCACGACAAAATATTAATTGCTTCCTGGTTATGCCTGTAAGATTGGTACATAAAACGAATGAGAGTCCTTTATCCGAATTTTGTTGCTTTTCTTTGGCGTAGAGGACGGTTTCTTTGACGACATCCCAATGCAGTGTGGGTTCCCCGCCTTGAAATTCTATCTTTATGGAATTTGAAGGGGATGCAAAAATCGTATCTACAATTTTATATGCGGTGGCTACCGGCATGTCATATTTACGAGCATCCTCATCGGCGCATGATACCTGGCAATATTCACAACGCTGATTGCAGCGCAAGGTCACTACCATCATATGCAGCGAGGTGAAATCGCGGAGGTAGGCTTTTCGTGAGCGGTATTTTGCAGCGGCCTTTTGCAGAGAGAACTCATCATTTTCTGCACTCTTAAGGAAAAGACGGCTCTGCAAGTCGAGATAATGTGAGTTATCCTTGGCGAGCCTGTCAGAAATAATATCTTCAAAGGTGTCTTGTGGAACAAAGGCGTAGTCCCCGCACTCGTTGACGAGCAAGACGCGGCCATTACTATGGTATTTAAACTGAAACGGCAGTAATTGGGTCATAGCTTTTCAATTGGAGAAAACGCCTGTATAACAATCATTTCTCTTAACTTTCCAAAACGATTCTGAAGGTCATGCCTGACCTGCTGCTCAATCAATTCGTTGCAAAACATTTTTATAGCGCTTGGGTTTTCTTTGGTGCCTTCTTTGGCGCGGATGGAGACTTCAAAGCTGTTTTCGCCGCAAGGTTGAATCCCCACATAATATTGATCGGTGAACTTGGCAGCTGTAGCAAACACGGGCTCCCTTTCAAAGAATTCTTTACTTAAGATGGCCTTGCCATCATCGTCCGATGGTAACGAAATACCTTTCATCGATTTTATCCTATCGAAAATTTCCCTTGAGTAGTGCGGGTTACTGTTAATTTATACAATTGTTAAAGGTGAAAGGCAAGCACATTTTTTACAATTGTTTAATGAAAAAAGTACAAGGATTACCAAAGGCCTTTGGCAAGGTTATCGCGGAAGCGCGAGCTCGGCAGGGGATGTCGCAAGAGCAACTGGCCGAGGCTATCGACTCAACCAATGTTTACATCAGCTTGCTTGAAAACGGACAGCGGCAACCATCGCTGAATGCGACTATTTTGATAGCGTGTAGCTTGGGAATACGGCCGGAAGAACTTTTGGGGCAAGTTTGTTCTTTGCTTAACAGCAAAGATATACTCTCCAATGAATAAGATGTCAGGGGAAGTAGATTTTTACCTCGCGAGAATGGTCAAAAAGTCAGACGTGCAACAAATGGATTTGATTGACCCTAAGACGCAGGACATGGTAATTCAGTAGGTAATTTATCCATTAGCGCATCGATAAAACAAGTATGGTTAAATGTGTACCGCTCCGGTAAGTCTTTCCATGGTGCGCTGGTGCGCAAAATCCACAGAATTGCATTCAATATGACGCGCGGCTCATTGAGTACCGGTCTGCCTTGTCCTTTCGGCCCCTTGGGAGTGTCGGGGAGGAGGGGCGCAAGCCGTTCCCATTGTTCGTTTGTGATGTCCATCCCCCATTTTTGACGGAGAGAACCCAAAAAGTCTAGAATTTTTACAAAGATAGTCGCCTTTAATTAGAATGTGTTCACACTACTTGACAAACGGTGGCAATTATGTTTTTGTTTGAAAATGGAACTGACAC
>JAITGC010000036.1 GCA_031280915.1 Desulfovibrio sp.
TGCGGGCGCTGATCGCCACGCTATTTTTTGCCCTCATTTCACTTCGGGCAACCTCACGCCGGGGAGAAGGCCTTGCTCTTTCAGCAACGTAAATCTGTTTTTTAAGGGACGACTAAATACGCAACTAGAGCCAACTTTTTTGATCAGGGCAGACAGCAGGCATCGCTTGTACAGCTCCTTGATTTTCAGCATGTTGAGCGCAATACGTTTCATGTCTGCAATCAATGGACAGTGGTTGAACGCTCTGAAAAACGCCCGGATATTATTGTTTTCATCAATGGCTTGCCGCTGGTGGCCAGTGTGAGTTGTGGGTGGACAGCGCATCTGTGAACAGCGCATCTGTGAACAGCGCATCTGTGATTTGACAAAAATACCTGCGAGAGTGAGCAAATAGCACTCTTCTATACGAGAACATTCTGAAAACTTTCATCCAGAGCGATAAACGCCTTGACCGCTTCGGAGACAGTGACGGCCAGGGCCATGTACGCCTTATGTTCTGGCTGGTACGGCCCCTTTACTTGCACGGTGCGTTCCCAACTGTGTTGGAGAATGAGGCTGACCGCATCTTCCGCTGTAGTCTTCCATCCATCTGTGCCGTCAGTTTGCGCGTCTCTTTCCATATTCCATACTCCTTATGGAGCTTGGACGGATCACACGGAGCGCCCCATGCCTTCCACAAGCGCCGCGCATGTGGATAAGGCGGTTATCGCTGAAGCCTGATCAAAACTCCCACTTCATCTGCACGGAACCTGTAATCCCTTCCCGCTTGCCCACATGGCCCTGTACGCCCAAATCAAAGGACAGGGGCAGGGTTTGCGAGGGTTTGAGGGTCAGGCCCAGTTCGCCCATGCCCGTATCCCCGCGCAGGGAAGGCGCGTCGATGTCGTAGCCGTAAGTCGTGGCCCGCGCCTTGCCGTCGAACTCGTGTTCCCAGGCCGCGCCGATGTACGGGCTGACGTGTTCGTTGATCGCATAGGCGAAGCGGGAGCCCAAACGCAGGCGGGAAGAATCCGCATCGTCAAACTTCACCGGGTCGCCGGTGGAAAGCGTCACGGAATCTCCTTTCTGCCGCGTCCAGAAGTATTTGCCGTAGAGGTCGAGGGAGGCTTTGTCCGTGATGTTCCAGAGGTAGCCGGTTCCGAGATGCAAACCGTAGTAGGCGGAAGAGGAATCATATTCCGCCTCGCGGCCCGTGCCGTCCCGCAGATCGCCGCCGCCGTATTCGTTATGGACGCCGCCGGCGCGAACCGAGGCTTCGGCGTAAATATGGCCGGGGCCGGTGTCTTTGAAGTCCATGCGGCCCAGAACGCCGCCGCCGATACGGTACATGTCGCCGTCGCCGTGCACGGAGGCAGCGTTGGAAAAAGAATTGTAGGTATCGTAACTCCCGTTGCCGTACTCGAAAAACGCGCCCAGGGTCAGGCGGCCCGGCGTCAGGTCGGCACCGAAAGAAAGGCCGGTGAGCAGGGACACGCCGGATATATCCACATGGGAGCCGGTGTCGTATCGGCTCCGGCCGCCGGAGAGAGCGCCGAACGCCCCAAGGCCCCTGCCGCTTTCAATACCCCTTCTGGCCGCTCCGACCGCCTCGTTCATGCCCTGCCTGACACGCCGAGCATTGCGCTCAAAGAAAGTTTCTAAGCCGGTTGTCCATAGTTTTCATGAAGCCCTGTTTGAGATTTTGCGCATTCGCCTTGCGCCGTATTTCCTTGACCATATCCACAACGTCCCGTTCTGTTTTCAGGCCAAGGCGCTCCTTGCCGCCCGGAGTGCTGAACATTTTCAATGTTGAACCGCTCTGGTTGAAGATGTGGACTCTACACGCACCTGAACGCAAGAACCTGGAAGCCGTTCGCCCTTGCCTCTCGCCTCCTATATGAATGGCGTTTCCACTCTGGCCAGCAGGGCAAGGGGGTGACAAAGCACGATCCTCTTGCGGGAAATCTCAATCAGCCCCTCCCGTTGCAGCAAGCGCAGCAGCTCATTGACCGTGGGCTGAGTTGAGCCGCACATGGAGGCTATCTGGCACTGGGTCAGGGCAACAGGCAGGGTGACCGGGCGGCTCCATGACGGGGCATCCTTGATGCGGTCGCAGGCGATGCCGATCAACAATTTGACAAGCCGCTCCATAACGCTGGAGGTCATGAGCTGGCTGACGCGTTCGCCCAAATAGCGGATACGCCTGCCGAGGAGGCCGATTACCCTGCGGCACACGGCATGATCTTCGGCAAGAAGAGCGTCAAAATCCCCGCTGCGGATCCGCAGCAAAAGACAAGGGGAAAGACTCTGCGCGTTGGCCTTTCTCGGATGCCGATCCAGCACTTCCGAAAGCCCGAACATGTCGCCGGCCTGGCGCAGAAAAAATATCGGCTCCTTGCCGGAGGCGGTCAGGCTGAAGATGCGCACCAAGCCGGATTCTATATAATAACAGGAATCTCCCGGGTCGTTTTCAAAAAAAATAATGCTGTTTTTGTCAAGGCGCAGATGAACGGCTTTTTCGGAAAAGCGGCGTTTCGCTTCGGGCATGCCAGCAAAAAAGTCATCCGTGGCAAGATGCCATTGATTCACATATCCTCCAATTCCCGGAGGGAGATCGCGCCGCCGGATTACCGGGCGCGGCCGCGGTTATGTGTCCGGGATAATGCGATTGCGGTATTTGTAGGTACGTTCTTTCCCGTAAATGTCAACGCACTTCCAGGTTATCACGCCCTTGCCCATAACGGGCCTGAGTCTGGCCTTGAAATATCCGAGCTGATAGGGCATGCGCGTCGCAAGGGCGCCGTTGGGGCAGGCTTTGACGCAGGACATGCAGTCCCAGCAGTCGCGCGGATTGCGGCAATAGGCTTTTCCGGCGGCGATATCCACAGCCATCAGGTCGCCGGGACAGACCTCCTCGCAGCGGGACTCTTCCCTGGGGGCGCAGCCGGAACATTTATGCACATCGACAACAGGGGGCATGGTTTCGTCTCCTTTATCTTTTTCTCTTGGGGCAATTTCACTTTGAAATTGCCCTAAGCCGTATATCTGTCGCCGGGGACAATCCGCTCATAGGGACGGGTGAACGTCTCCACAACGCCCGTTTCAGGATTGCGCCTGGACTCGATAAAACAGTCGAATTCGGCGTCATTGCGCTCCGGGTAATCCGAACGTGTCTGCCAGCCGGGCCAACGGGTTTCTTTGCGGGCCTTAAGGTGCTGCACCACCGCTTCGGCCACATCCACCCTGTCCATAGTTTCATTGGCCTGCATCAATTCATGCGGATCCTCCGCCCGCAAATGCCTGAACTGGCTCTGCAGCATCTTGACGTGCCGCAGGGCGTAGTCCAGCCGTTCCTCATTGGTGCGGTAAAACTGCGACACGCCCCCCGCGTATTCATCCATCAGCCGTTGCAGGCGTTCTTTCATTTCCACAGGCCTGACGCCCTCTTGGGCACGGCCGAGAACAGGCGCATACACCCTGGCTTTTTCCCGCTCAATGTCTTCAGCGTCCGGGGGCGCAAACTCCCTGCCCCGCATATAGGCGAGGGCGCCCCTGGCCGCCAGTTTACCCTCGGCGCAGCAGCCTCCGACGAATTTATTGGGATTGCCGCCGGCTGTTTCTCCGGCGGCGAACACTCCCTCAAGGGTCGTCATGCGCGCCATGTCCACCCAGTAACCGCCGCCTGTATGGCCGCCCACGATATAGGGATCAGAGCCATATATTTCGATAGGCTCCCTGGTCACGTCCTGGCCGCGTGAAGCCAAAAAAAGCACAAACGACGGCCGCTCGTTCAAATAATCCTCCATCATGGCCCTGACTGTTTTTTCATCCATATGCCGCGTGTCGCAGTAGCAGGGGCCGCGCCCGGCAAGCCACTCCTCCATGGGAGCATTGGCCCGGATAAAACGGGGCGCGGCGTCTCCGCCCAGATGGGCGTACCTGCTCATCACCCTCTCGCCCCTGCAATTCACTATGGGGGCTTTATACCCCACGGAGATGGTGTCCACCGGGCCGCAGAAATCCTTGGTGCGCGTGGCCACCCAGCGCTGTTCCAGGCTGGTGAGTTCGGCCCCTCGCCGGAGGCCCATGGCATAACCGGAACCCACGCAATAGGGGCACATCCATATCTGGGAACCGCTGTCCGTGCTGTCGGCCGTGTAGGATTTGTACAGGGTCCCGGCTCCGCCGGTACTGATGACCACGGCTTTGGCCCGGAAAACATAGAATTTTCCGTCGCGTACGCCAAGCCCCGCAGCGCCGGCGCAACGTCTTCCACTCATGAGCAGTCCCGTACCCGCGACCCTGTTGTACACAACGGCGCCGGAGGCGACGGCGCGTTCGGCCATGATCGGCTTGAGCTGCTCCCCGTGAATGGAGATGTCCCATTGGCCGCGATAGCGTATTTTCCCATCCTCATCCCGCAGTATGGGCAAGCCCCAGCGTTGGAGATCATCCACGGATTCATTGAGCAGCTCCGCATTGGACAGGGCCAGATCCTCACGCAGCGGCCCGCCGCCCACCTGGGCGCGGCTCCAGCGTACCAGATCCTCCGGCGTCTTTCCTTCCGGTATGTAGGTATTGATGGCGTCCATACCTGCGGAACAGGCGCCGGAACGCATAATATTCGCCTTTTCCATGATGACCACCCGGAGGGACGGGGCCAGCCTCCGGGCTTCCACAGCCACGAAACAGCCGGCATTGCCTCCTCCGACAATCAGAAGATCGCAGTCCACGGTTTGGGTGGGTATTTCCCTCAGGCTGTCCGGCGCAAAGCGGACAGCGCGTCTGGTAGGCATAACTGACATGGTTTCTCCTTAACGTATCTTAACTTTGACACTTGCTGCGGCGCTTAACGGCGATCGGCATCCGTAGCCCTGCCAGGGGCGTATCGGCATCCGTAGCCCTGTCCGGGGCGTACGGATGACTATCCCTTGTGGACGGATGACTATCCCTTTACGGGAGAATTTCGCCCTTCAGAAGGGCCAGGGCGCCGCCGGATCCCAGACAGGCAGTCCGAGAAAGGCATACCAGGGGGCCATGACGCATATGCCGTAGGCCATGGCGATCAACACGCAGACCCATCCGACTCTGGCATAGTCGGTTGTGCTGAAGGTGTTTGTGCCGTAAGCGATGACGGCAGCGGTTATCTGGGTGGGGAGGATGTAGGCGAAGGTGTCGGTGTCGCAGACCAGCAGGGTGAAGGCCACGGGGTGCAAGCCGAGCTTGGGGGCCATGCTGAAGACAATGGGGGCCAGCATGGAGACGGCGGCTATGTTGGAGAGCATTCCCAGGCGGATAATGTGTGTGCCCACCATCAGCGCGAGCAGGGCCTGCCACCAGGACATCCCCACCACTCCGGCGTGGATGTGCCCGGCCAGCCACCCGGCAAGGCCAGAATCGGTCATGGCGGTGGTCAGCGTCATGGCGCCGCCGAGCAGCAAAAATGTTCCCCAGATGGTTTTTTCCTGCACTTGCCTCCATGTGCAGGGGAGCAGGCCGGGAACAAAAAGAATGAGCATGCCCAGAAGGGCGATAACGCCCAGTTGCAGCGAATGCAATTCATAAATAAAGCTGCCCTTGCCGGTCATGAACAGGACTCCCAGCGCGGCGAACAGGCAGAGCAGGCATTTCTCCGCAAGACTCATGGGGCCCAGCTCGTTGTATTGCCGGATGACGGCGCTCGCGCCCCCGGCGATGCCCATGCCGCCAGTTTTGAAATGGCGGCGCACCCATATCTGCGTCAGGGCGAACATGCCCAGATACGGAAATTGGAGCATGGCCCAGTTGAGAAAGTTCAGATTGCTGAAACCATTGCCGTCGAAAATGCCGATCAGCACCATGTTGGGCAGATGCGCCGTCATGATGAACACGCCGCAGATCATGGCGCCGTAAACCATTGTCTGAATGACGATGGCCTTTTTGGCCTCGCGTTCTTCAGGCGTATCGCCCATGAGATTGGTGATGCCCTGCACCACGGGCATAAGGGTCGCCGCCCTGGCATTGGCCGCCGGCACCAGAAATCCCAAAATAATGTTGACCACGAACATGCCCCATATTATGCGGCCGACGCTGGAAGCCTTCAATTTCGCCAGAATGCCGAGGGCGATGCGTTTATCCAGGCGGAGGAGCTGCATGATCGCGCTCAGGAGAAAAGCGAACAGGCAAAGCCAGACAACGTGGTTGGTGAATCCTGCGAAAACCTTGTCCATGGGCGGTCTGTTGTTTACCCAGGGCAAGGCTCTGGTCAGCAGCAACAGGGTGGGTATGGAAAGTCCGGTAACGCCCACGGGCATGGCTTCGCTCACCCACATGACGCAGGCCCAGCAGACTATGCCCAATACCGCCATTCCCTGGGGGGAAAGACCGGGAAAGGGCGTGAGAATCAGCCAAAAGAGAAAAAATACCCCCCAGGCCGAGATGAAAAGCGGATACACGGCCAGAGGATTTTTTCCGCGCGCGCGCAGATTGTCCGCCATGTATCCCAGAAGGGAATAAGGGCGGGGATTTGTGCCTGCATTCATATGCTGCGGCCTCCTTGCTTGAGTGGAATGGCGGGGCCCCATGCCCGCCGCCAAGGATGCCGCTTATGATGAAAATGTTCTATCGGCCCGCCGATAATATGGCAATATCGTGATGCATAAGGACAGTACGCTGAAATATCACGTAGCTCACATCAACTCTAAATAGTCGTCCCTTAAAAAACAGATTTACGTTGCTGAAAGAGCAAGGCCTTCTCCCCGGCGTGAGGTTGCCCGAAGTGAAATGAGGGCAAAAAATAGCGTGGCGATCAGCGCCCGCA
>JAITGC010000042.1 GCA_031280915.1 Desulfovibrio sp.
TAAAGCGTTGGCGCGGCATTGCCACACGCTATGCGAAGAATACGGTATCATTTTTGGCCGCTGTGCATATTAGGTGCATCGCTATTTGGGCAAAAATCAATTGACGACACTATTTAGAATGTATTCATAGTATCGCATCTATGACCATAGCGAAGTGACCTCCCCCAAGAAACAGTGCTCTTTAAAAAGTGAGTGTTTCGGCAAAACCGGCTAATATGCCGCAAACGAGGTTTTGCCATGAAAAAGAGCAAATTTACTGACGAACAAATCGCCTTTGCCTTGCGCCAAGCGGAGTTGGCACACCGGTTGCTGCGAGTTTTCGCCCGGCGTATGAGGCTTGCTTTTTTTATGGGCACGGATAATACTGGTAGGGAGTTACTCGAACCTGCCTAAATCACCAAAATTTACAAGGAGTTGATCTTATGGCCGTGAACAAAAAGGGCAAGAAAGAAAAGGTCATTGAGGTGCTTAACAAGGCTCGTGGTATGGAATTGTATGCCGTCCATCAGTATATGAATCAACACTATAGTCTGGATGATAAGGATTACGGAGAACTGGCGGCGAAAATGAAGTTGATTGCCATAGATGAAATGAAGCACGCCGAGAATTTTGCCGAACGCATCAAGGAACTGGGCGGAGAACCCACCACGCAGAAAGAAGGCGCTGTGAAAACCGGACAGTCTGTTCAGGCCATCTATGAAGCCGACAGCGCGCAGGAGGAAGCCACCATTGAAACTTACTCTCAGTTCAGAAAAATCTGCCACGAGCAGGGCGATACGATAACCGCGCGCCTGTTTGAGCGGATTATTGGAGAAGAACAGGTACATCTGACTTATTATGAGAACACTTCATCGCATATCAAAACCCTCGGCGATACATATCTTGCCAAAATCGCCGGGACGCCGTCGAACACCGGCCCCTCCAAGGGTTTTGCCACTGTAAACAATGCCAACGGATAGGGGGCGGCATGGCTGATGCCCGTGATATCTGGCGCTGTCAGATGGTGAACTGCGGCTATATGTACGATCCGGATCGGGGCGACAAGCGGCGTAAGATACCGTCCGGCACCAAATTTGAAGACTTGTCGGACGATTGGCGTTGTCCTGTGTGTGGAGCCGCGAAAAAATTGTTTCGCTGTTTGGCCGACGAAACTAATCCTTAATGTTCAAAAAATTTTGGACATTTTGGGGGACGATAAATCGTCATCAGTTGTTTCCAGCATTCAAGACATTAAATCAATTTCATTTTGAAATTGCTCCGGCGGCGGGGGGCGAATGCAAAAGCCGCTCACTGCGAAAGCGTAGGCGAAATTTACTTCCCGCAAGGGATAGTCATCTCCGTACGCCCTCTGATGGGGCTACGGCTGCCGATCGCCGCTAAGTGCCGGAGCAAGTGTTAAAGTTAAAGTGCTCCAATGTATGGAGACGGCTGTGTGAAGATTTGAAATTTCTCCGTGCGTTGATGAATGCCTAGTGGCAATTTGTTGTGGTTTCGCTTGAAAATCTCACTTGGGAGAGGCGCTATGAAAAAATGGTGTATGTTTTTCCTGATATTGTCACTTGCTGTTGTCTGCTTGGCCCCTCCGGCCGCCAGTGCAGAAAAGATTGAAATCAAAATTGCCGGCATGAAGCCGGAGGGTGAGCCTGAAACCCTCGGCATGCACAAATTCGGTGAAATACTCGCCAAGCTGTCAGGGGGCAAATATGAAGTAAAGGTTTTCCCCAACAGCCAACTCGGCAAAGAGAACGCCTATATCGCCAGTACCCGGCGCGGCACTATACAGATGTGCGCCACCGGTACGCAAACCTCGGCTCTCTTCCCGGCAATGGCCATGCTGGAAACCCCCATGCTTTTCGACAACCTTGCCCACGCGCGGCGCGCCATGCACGGTGGCAAGACCTTTGATCTCATCAATAAGGGGTTTGCTGAAAAATCCGGACTGCGCACTCTGAACGCCTTCCCCCTTGGCTTCCGTCATTTCTATTCCAAGAAGCCTCTGAAGAGCATGGCCGACCTGCAAGGGTTGAAGATGCGTGTTCCGAATATTCCTTTGTATGTGAATTTCGCCAAGGAATGCGGCATAAGCGGACAGCCCATGCCATTTGCCGAAGTCCCGGCCGCTTTGGATCAGGGCGTCATTGACGGTGGAGACAGTCCATTTGCCGACATTGTGGCTTTGAAAATGTATGAAATAACGCCCAACATAACCTTGAGCGGGCATATTCTTGTCATCCATTCCTTGTACATCAACGAAAAATTTTACCAGGATCTGTCCGCGCAGGACAAAAAATGGTTTGATCAGGCCGCCTGGGAGTCGGCGGAGTATGTGTGGGATCTGATGGCCGATCTTGAAAAGAAGGCGGTAAAGGATATTGCCGACGGTGGCGGCAAAATTTCCGATCCTTCGCCGGAATTCAAGGCCGCTATGAGAGAAGCGGGCAAGCGAAGCTGGAAGCTCTTTACCGATCCCGGCCCCAATCAGGTTCCCAACGCCAAGGAAATTCTGGAAAGCGCGGAATCTTACAAATAATAAGACAGAGCATCGGCCCCTCCAAACAACGTTGGAGGGGCCTTTTCTTGCGGAGTTGACGATGGATACCCCTGGTCAGTTGTCTTCCGGAAAAAGAGATACGTCCGGCGAGGTTGCTTTTCAGATATTCTGCGCGGTGATTTTCCTCGGCATGATCGGTCTCGTTTTTTGCAATGCCTTTCTGCGTTATGTCTTTGGGACCAGCTTTGCCCCCAGTGAGGAATGGGCGCGTTTTCTTTTCGTTTATATAACATTTTTTGGCGCCATTGAAGCCTTTTACCGCAAGCGGCATATCGCTGTGGATATGGTGACGGGGCTTTTTTCCGGCGTTTCGCGCAAATTGCTTGAATTGACGGCAGCGCTGCTTACCCTGGGTGCGCTGTTTTTTTTGCTGTGGGGCGGCATTGAACTGCTCTTGCAGACGATGGACACATATGCCGTGGCCACAAATATCAATCTGGCCTTTATCAATGGTACGCTTCCGGTTATGGCGGCGGCGGCGTTGGTGATACGCGGCAGGGATTTTTTTGCTCTGCTCAGAAAACCGGCCAATGAATTCAAACGAGCGGGCGCTCCCACTCTGGAAGAAATTTTGGAGAAGGAGTGAGCTATGGAACAACTCATCTGGTTTTTCGGCAGTCTTTTCTTTTTTCTCTTCATGGGCATTCCCATAGCTGTGGTGCTGGTGTTGTGCGCCATGGTGCTTATGTGCGCGATGGGGGCGTGGGATGTGATGACCATTCCCAACAGCATGATGGATGGAGCCGACAATTTTCCGCTCATGGCCATACCGTTTTTTATTTTTGCGGGCGAGATCATGGCGGCGGGCGGCTTGTCAAAACGCGTTGTGCAACTCGCCCAAATCATCGTCGGGCGCATCAAGGGCGGGCTTGGCTACGCGGCCATTATGGCGAGCATCATTTTTGCCGGGCTTATGGGCAGTTCCGTGGGCGAGGCGGCAGCCTTGGGCGGACTGCTCCTGCCCATGATGAAAAACGCCGGGTATAACGATGGCCGCGCCGGCGGCATCATAGCCTCTGGCGCCATTCTGGGCCCCATTATCCCCCCGAGTACGAATTTCATCATACTGGGGGCCACCGTCAGTCTTTCTGTCACGCGGCTTTTTATGATTGGCCTTTTCCCCGGCCTTATGCTCGGCCTGGGCCTGATGATAGTCTGGTGGTTCATTGTGCGCAAAGACGCCTATACTGAAGTGCTGACCTTTACCCGTGATGAATGTCTTGCCATTCTCAAAGATGCAAGCCCTGCCTTCATGCTGCCGGTGATGCTGCTGGGCGGCATACGTTTCGGCGTGTTCACCCCTACGGAAGGCGGCGCTTTTGCGGCCGTTTTCGCGATTATTGTCTGCATGTGCTGGTACAGGGAGCTTTCATTGCGGGAACTGTTGCGCGTCTCGGCAGCGGCCGCGCGCACGACATCCGTTGTGATGCTTATTGTCGCCACAGCCACGGCGGTGGGATATTTCATTACCCTGGCGCAAATTCCCAATCATATAGCCTCGCTCTTTGCCAACTTCACAGATTCGCCGAACATATTGCTGACTTTTATTATGCTGTTTCTGCTGGTTGCGGGGATGGTGATGGATCTGACGCCCAATGTGCTCATTTTCGCGCCGGTATTTTATCCCCTGATACTACAGGCGGGAATAGACCCCTACCACTTCGGTCTGGTGTTTATCCTCAACCTCGGCATCGGCGTCATCACGCCGCCGGTGGGTACAGTGCTCTATGTGGTGTGCGGCATCGGCAATATACAACTGCCGAATCTTGTGCGTAAGATGCTGCCCTTTGTCTTGGTGGAAATCGTCATTCTTTTCCTGCTTGTATATTTTCCCAAGCTCTCCCTGGCGCCCATGCGCTGGTTGATGTAGGCTGGCATGGCATACCTTGGCAAAAGTTGCTTCGTGCTTGACCTTGACGGTACGGTGTATCTCGGCAACATACCCATACCGGGGGCCGTCTCTTTTATTCTCCGTCACTGGAAGCATTGCGATTTTCATTTTCTGAGCAACAATACGTCCAAAGGGCCGGAAACATATCTCAAAAAATTGAATGCTATGGGCATCCCGGCCGAAAATGGCCAGCTGCTTTCTCCCACCGCGCCCCTGGTGGCCCATCTGCGCGAGACCGGCATTCACAGGGCCTATCTTGTGGGCAATGAGGATTACAGGACGGCTCTGTCGGCGGCCATGTCGGAACTGATCTTGTCTCCTGACGGAGCCGAGGCTGTCATATTGGCCTACGATACGGAACTCACTTATGAAAAATTGAAAATATCAGCACAGTTGCTGCAAAAGCCTGGAGTCTCTTATCTGGCGACACATCCCGATCTGGTCTGTCCCGACCCCGAGGGACCATTGCCCGATGTCGGCAGCTTCATCGCTCTGTACGAAAAAGCTGTGGGCCGGCTCCCTGAGCATGTTTTCGGCAAACCTTCTCCCTCCGTGCTCTCTCCCTTGTTTATGCGCTATGCCAGAGAGGAAATGGTCATGGTCGGCGACCGGCTCAGTACGGACAAAAAACTGGCTGAAAATGTCGGCATTGATTTTGTGCTTGTTTTGAGCGGCGAAGCGAGAAGGGAAGACTTGGCCGGAGAGAAAAATATGCCTTGGCGCATAGTGGAAAATCTGGGCATGCTGTGAAAAGCAATGGTGATGCGGCAATGAATGGCCCCACTGTCGTCATTGTGGGTGGCGGTGCGACCGGCGCTGGCATGGCGCGAGATCTCGCCATGCGCGGCATCTTCTGTCTGCTGGTGGAACAGGGAGATTTATGCGCTGGCGCGAGTTCCCGTTTCCACGGTCTGCTGCACAGCGGAGCGCGCTATGTTGTGAGTGATCCCGAAGCAGCGCGGGAATGCGTGAGCGAGAATGCCGTTTTGAGACGTATTGCGCCGGAATGCATTGAGGAGACGGAAGGCTTTTTTGTCAGACATGCTCAGGATAATCCAGCCTGGGAAACGTGTTGGACATCGGCATGCGTCAGATGCGGCATAGCCGCCGTGGAGCTTGACCCCAAAGAAGCCATCAGGATGGAACCCGCTCTTACTTCGGACGTCAGAGCCGTGTATCGCGTACCGGATTCGGCTGTGGACGGTTTCCGTATGGTCTGTCACAACGTTATGGCTGCAAAGCGTTATGGCGCAAAAGTTCAAACATATACGCGGCTGACAGGCATAGAAACTGAAAACGGGCGCGTCAGCGGCGTATGGACGCAGTGTCGGGGCGGCGGGGAGAAAACCTTTATCCCCTGCGATTATGTTGTCAACGCCGCCGGGGCTTGGGCCGGAGAAACGGCGCGTCTGGCCGGGCTGGATGTCAGCGTGTCGCCGGATCGCGGTCTTTTGCTGGCCTTCAATCACCGTTTTACCGAGCGGGTGATAAACAGACTGCGCAAGCCGTCGGACGGCGATATTTTTGTCCCGCACGGCACAGTAGTCATTTACGGCACAACATCCGTGCCTGTGCAACATCCCGACGATATCAGCGTTGAGGCGGATGAGGCTTTGCGCCTCCTGGAAGACGGCGAAACGCTTTTTCCGCGCCTGCGGGATTACCGTATACTGCGCGCCTTTGCCGGCACACGCCCCCTCTATACGCCCGATGCGGCTTCAGGCAGAGCCGCCACTCGCAATTTTGTTATTCTGGATCACAAGGAAGCCGGACTTCAGGGCATGATAACTGTGACCGGCGGCAAATTTACTTCTTTCAGGCTGATGGCTGAAAAAGCGGCTGATTTGCTCTGTTCCAAACTTGGGGTTAATATCCCGTGCCGCACGGCTGACGAGCCGCTCATGCCGAGGCCCTCCAAATCCTTGCTGCGGCGGGCGCGAAATGTTTTTCCGGCGGGAGGAAGCGGGCTTGTCGCGGCCAGACTTGGAGAGGGGCTGGAAGATGTTATTGTCCATGCGGAACAGAGGCCCTGGAAAAAAACGCTGCTCTGTGAGTGCGAACTGGTTACCTTTGCGGAATTTGAAGCAGCGGCGGCGCAGTCCTCTGGCCTGTCACTGGGTGATATACGGCGGCGCACACGTATGGGCATGGGTACCTGTCAGGGCAATTTCTGCGCTCTGCGCGCCTGCGCGGCTCTTCTGGAAATTGATGTCCCTGCGGTACTCTCGCCCCGGCTGATGCTTGAACACTTTTTGGAAGAACGATGGCACGGTGTCCGCCCTCTCCTCTGGGGCAGACAGTTGAGAGAAGTTGAATTGGAACGCGGTATTTACGCCGCGTTGTTGAATTTGGATGAAATTTTGCCGGACGCTCTCCCGGCCTGCATCCCTGATGACGCTGGGGCCGTGCGGCCAACCGAGGCCCCCGGCTGTGGCGAAAGGGGCAACGCGCGTTACTCCTCCGGAAGATATGATGTCGTTGTCGTCGGTGCCGGTTTGGCCGGTCTGACAGCGGCTCTGAGAATCGCGGACAGGGGGGGCAATGTTTTGTTGCTGGCTTCCGGCGCGGGGGTAATTGCCGTTAGTGGCGGCAGCATTGACCTGCTTGGCGCGGTTAACGGCGAAATCGTTTCCGGCGATCCCTTTGCCTGGTTCGACAGGCTAGATCCGTCGCATCCCTACGCTTTGATCGGGGCGTGCGAAGCGGCTTCCGCTATGGATTTTATCGCGCTTAAAGTTGGAGAAGCCGGTCTGCCGTTACGCGCACTTGCGAAAAACAGGGGTAATATATGGCTGCCGACAGCGGCAGGTACCCTCAAACCGGCTTTTTTGATATCTCCTGGTATGTCTCCGCAAGGTTTGTACGTGGCTGAAACAACGGCTGTTGTCGGCCTGAGAGGCATGAAGGATTTCGCCCCGCGATTGGTCGCGCGCGGGCTTTCCGAAAATCCGCTTTTCACGGGCAAAACTTTTCTTCCTGTGATACTTGAGCTTCCAGGCCGTTTGCAAGGAGGAGGACGCGACGTAACGGCTCTCGACATTGCCCGTTTTGTGGAGATGCCCGGTGGTCTGGACTGGCTTTGCGGGGAACTTTCGCCGCTGTCTTCCAAAACGCAAGCCCTTCTGCTTCCGCCTCTGCTCGGCCTGAGAGATACCGCTTTTATCCATGAAAAGCTGGAGAAAAAACTTGGCTTGCCAGTTGTGGAAGGAGTCTGCCCGCCGCCCGCCGTGAGCGGTCTGCGTCTCCAGCATGCCTTGTTCAGGGCGCTGGGCAAAGCGGGAGTGACGATTTTTGATAATGTCACGGTAGTACGCGCTTTGGTGGAAGGACGATTTTGCCGTGGTCTCGTTGTTCGACAGAGCGGCATCCAGAGAATTTTTTCGGCAAAATCCTATATTATCGCCACAGGCGGTTTTTATGGCAACGGTATTGCCTCGCAGCCGGGGCAGGCCGTCGAGCGGATATTCAATATTCCCATATCTGTTCCCCAATACCCCGAAAATTGGTCGCGGGAGCGTTTTTTCAGCCGCAAGGCCCATGCCTTCGCTTCGTTGGGCGTGGCCGTGAACAGAGATTTGCAAGCTGTGGACGAGGAGGAAGAAGTTCTGCTCCACAATGTGCATTTTGCGGGGAGAATTCTCCAGGGACATGATTTCGCCACAGAAAAATCCGGTAGCGGAGTTGCTGTGGTCACCGGCTATGCTGCTGGCGGAAAGGCCTGAGACTATGTTTCATCATTTCAATCCTGACGAATGCACGGCTTGTACGGTATGCACGGTGCACTGCCCTGTGGCTGCGGCTACTTCCCGCTTTCGTGGTCCAAAAATGACCGGTCCGGCCTTTGAACGTTTCCGTCTCTTCGGTCTGCATGACGACGCGTCTGTAGAATATTGCTCCAACTGTAAAAATTGTGATATTTCCTGCCCGTCCGGCGTTCCTGTATCAACATTCAATATGCTGGCCAGAGCCGCTTACCGCAAAGGCAAAAAAACACCCCCAGGCGATCTGCTGACGGGATTTTCTGGCGATATCGGCAGATTTGCGCGCCATATTCCGGCATTTTTGCTGAATTTCGGCATGAAGAATCCCCTGTCGCGTCTGTTGCTGGACGCCGTGGGCCTGGACAGACGCGCGCCGCTGCCTTCTTTCGCTCCAATGTCCCAACGACGGCGTCTTGCCTCCCCCCCGCGCGTTGAAAAAGCTGGCGCGCGTGACATCGTGGCGCTGTTCCCCGGTTGTTTCGTCTCTTATTATGAGCCAAAAGTCGGTCTGGACATCATCTTTCTGCTGGAAAAAGCTGGCTATGATGTCATTGTGTCGGAATCCTTCGTCTGCTGCGGCCTGCCGCTTCTCTGCGGCGGCCTTATGGAAGCGGCGCAAAGACGCGCAAGGCGGAACCGCCGCGAAGTTGCCCGATTGACGGAGCAGGGCATTCCCGTCATTTCGCCCTGTCCGAGTTGTGCGCTTATGGTCGGCAAAGAATATCAGGAACTGTTTTCCGAGGATAATATCGGATCGCCTGCAGGGCCGGTGCACGAAGCGACATCCTTCGTGCTTTCCCTTGTGGAAGAGGGGCGGATCGACGTCACAACGGCCCGGCCGTCCGCCGAACGGTTTGCCTATCATGCCCCCTGCCATTTACGCGCTTTAGGTATGGGGCGGCCGGGTTTTGAGTTGCTGCGGCAAATCCCCGGCGCGCACATAACAGACGTCAATGCGGGCTGTTGCGGTTTGGCCGGCAGTTACGGCATGAAAAAGAAACGCTATGAAATCGGCGCGCAGACAGGGGCAACGCTTTTTTCGGCCATTGCCGAAAGCGGCACGGAGCGTTGTCTGAGCGAATGCGGCGCCTGCCGTGCCGGCATCACCCATGGAACAGGCCTTGCAACCATGCATCCCTTGTCATTATTGGCCGGCGTCCTGCAATGAGAATGATGTTCCGGCAGCGATGGCATCATCGCTCTGGTATGCCCAAATCTAGCGAAAAATGCTCCTCAGGACAATATTTCTTCCGGATTTCTACTTCAAGGGCAAGTTATGCTGATTAAATTTTTATCTTGGAACGTCAATGGATTGCGGGCCATTTCCGGCAAGCCTGACTGGCGTTGGTTTGCCGAAACGGATGCGGATATAGTGGCTTTGCAGGAAACAAAAGCCAGACCTGAGCAGCTTGCTCCCACTGTCGCCAATCCGGAAGGCTGGCAGGCATACTGGTCATCAAGCGAGGTAAAAAAAGGTTATTCCGGAGTTGCTGTCTTTAACAGGACAGAGCCTCTTTCCGTGGCCGCAGAACTGCCCGAAAAGGAATTTCAGGGAGAAGGCCGCCTGCTGCATCTGGAATTTCCCGATTTTCATTTTTTCAACGGGTATTTTCCCAACGGCGGAGCGGCTGAATTGGATGAAAAAGGCAAGCTGACCGGTCGTTTCAAGCGAGTTCCCTATAAAATGGGTTTTTTCAAGGCTTTTCTTACGCACGCCGAAGCATGCCGCAAAACAAAGCCGGTTGTCGTCTGTGGAGATTTCAACATCGCCCACAGACCGGTTGATCTCGCCAGACCGCGGGAAAATATGAATAATACTGGTTTTTTACCGGAAGAACGGGCTTTTTTGGACAACTTCACGGCTATGGGCTATATTGATACTTTCCGTCATGTGCACGG
This sequence comes from Desulfovibrio sp., assembly GCA_031280915.1. Classification (GTDB taxonomy): domain Bacteria; phylum Desulfobacterota; class Desulfovibrionia; order Desulfovibrionales; family Desulfovibrionaceae; genus Desulfovibrio. The sequence goes on from JAITGC010000042.1 coordinate 10,103, forward strand.
CGACATCGGAGGGCGGTATTCCTGGTGGTCCTATAAAGCCCGCGCGCGGGAAAAGAATATCGGTTGGCGTATTGACTATTTTTTTGTTTCCGGAGAATTGGGGCCGGCCATAAAGAACGCCTGGATTGAAGACGCTGTTTACGGCTCAGACCATTGCCCTGTGGGTCTGATGCTGGAATTGTGAAATCGAAGATATGGCGGTTGTCTCCGCCATATCTTATCAAATTGTGAAATTTTTGCGCGTTTTTGTGTTGACGCTGCGAATATTCTGAAGTAGAAAGTCAGAAAATAACTGTAGAGGGTTTGGACGTGACCATGTTTTCTTTTGTCATCAGCGTGAATTTTACAGCCGCCGGTTGGTGGCGCATGAGCGACATTGAAGGAGATGAGCGTCCATAAAACTTTGTGTCATAAGTACCTGTAAACGCCGTCTCCCTGTGAGGCGGCGTTTTTTTATTTTTGAACCATCAACGAGCCTAAGGACTGGAGCCATGAACAGGAACACAAATTCGCAGCCGCCTTTGACGTTGCAACAGACAGCCCGTTGGTTGCCGGCCGACATGGACACGCCCATCAGTCTTTTTTTGAAGGCGGTGGGAGAGGGAAACGGCATTTTGCTGGAGAGCGCCGAAGTGGACGGACGCTGGGGCAGATACAGCGTCTTGGCTTGCGATATTGTTTGCCTTCTTGCCTGCCGGGAAGGCAAATTGTCGGTTTCGGTGAGCGACAAATTTTTCGAATCGCTGCGACGTTTTGATGGTCGTCCTTTTATTGAGGGTTTACGCAGATTCATGGAGTATCTGCATATTTTGCCGCCGTCAAATATCAAAAATCTGCCTCCCATAACCAGGGCCTTATATGGATATATGGGATTCGGCATGGCGGGATTGTTCAACGCAAAACTCGCCCCGGTCATGCCGGTTGAAGAAGCGGATTGCCAATTGGTGTTGCCCGGAACGGTGCTTCTTTTCGACCACCTTTATAACCGGCTTTGCCGCATCAGCCTTGATGCTTTTCCGGAATCCGCCGTCGCTGTGCCGCCGGCGCGGGAGCGTGAACGGATGGAAAAGCATGGATCCCTGGGGGCCATGGTATCTGAACCGGATGAGGAGGGTTACAAAGACTATGTTGAGCGTATCAAGACAATGCTGCGTCAGGGGGAGGCCATTCAGGTTGTGCCTTCCGTCCGATTTTTCGCGAAATTTTCCGGCGACGCATTCGCCCTGTATCGTCGCCTGCGTCGCATCAACGCCTCTCCCTATATGTTTTATATGCGTTTTCCGGAGTTGACGCTTTTCGGATCATCTCCGGAAATTATGGTGCGTTGCAAGGAAGGGCGATTACAGCTTTCGCCCATAGCCGGCACGCGCCGGCGCGGCAAAGACGACATGGAGGATTCGCTTTTGGCGGCCGAATTGCGCGAAGACCCCAAGGAACGGGCGGAACATGTGATGCTGGTGGATTTGGGCCGGAACGATCTGGGGCGTGTAGCCCGTCCCGGTAGTGTGAACCTTGAACGCTATATGGATGTGGAACGCTTTTCTCATGTCATGCATCTGACGAGTCGGGTAACGGCGCGTCTGGCTGAAGGCCTCGACGCTTTGGACGTTCTTGCCGCCACCTTTCCCGCTGGTACCGTTTCCGGCGCTCCGAAAGTTCGCGCCATGGAAATCATACGTGAACTGGAAGGACGCCCGCGTGGGCCATATGCCGGCTGTATCGGCTGGCTCGGCCTTGACAGGGAAAACGTCAATCTGGACATGGGCATTACCATACGCAGCATGTGGCAACATGGGGAAACACTGTTCTGGCAGGCCGGAGGCGGCATAGTTCATGATTCCAATCCAGAACTGGAGTGGAAGGAAGTATGCAACAAGTCAGCTGTTATGCGCATGGTCACTCAGGTGGAGGAAGAAGAATATGTTTCTGATAATAGATAATTATGATTCGTTTACCTATAATCTGGCGCAGGCCTTTCACACCTTGGGCAAAGAGCCATTGGTGCTGCGCAATGATGATCCCGTCCTGTTGACCTATGCGAAAGACCCTGATTTGTCTATGGTCTGTATCTCTCCAGGGCCCAGCCATCCGGCCAATGCGGGGCTGTGCCTTGATTTTCTCCGGCGCCTTTCCCCTCATGTTCCAGTTCTCGGCGTCTGTCTTGGTCATCAGGTGTTGGGGCTTTTCGCCGGAGCGAAGGTGGATGTGGCCCCACGCATCATGCACGGTAAACAGAGCGAAATAGTGCATGACGGGACAGGGCTTTTCACCGGCTTGCCCAATCCCATGACAGTGGGGCGATATCATTCTCTTGTGGTTTACGCTGATGAAGAAAGGCCCAATCTTCCGTTTTCCGTGACGGCCAGAGGGCCGGAAGGAGAAATAATGGCGTTGCGCTATAATGATCGCCCCTGGGTTGGAGTGCAGTTTCATCCGGAATCCGTGCTCACTCCTGACGGGCTGCATTTACTCGACAACTTTCCCCAGGCTGTGCGTGCCGCCTCGGATGACGCGGCTGATTTGAGCGCTATCCTGGAGCGCCTTGCAAAAAAGGAAGATCTTACGGCGGAGATGGCCGCAACGGCGTTTGCTTCATTGATGGACGGCGGAATGACGGACGCCCAGGCCGGAAGCTTCTTGATGGGTTTGCGTATGAAGGGGGAGAGCGCGCTGGAGTTGGCCCACGCCACGCGAGCGGCTCTCTCGCGCGCAATCCGGGTGGAAGGCATTGCCGGTCCCAGTATTGATGTTGTCGGAACCGGCGGCGACAAGCGTTACTCATTCAATTGCTCCACGGCCACATCCCTGATTTTGGCCGGTATGGGCTACAAGGTGGTAAAACATGGAAACAGGGCGGTGTCTTCCAAGTGCGGCAGCGCCGACGCCCTGGAGGCTCTGGGCATACCTTTGGATATTGATGCGCCGTCTGTCGTCAAAATGGTGGAACAGCGCAACTTCGCCTTTCTGTTCGCGCCACATTTTCACCCTACCTTTAAAAATATCGGTGCCTTACGCAAAGAACTTGGCATCCGAACCTTGTTTAATATACTTGGCCCCATGATCAATCCGGCGCGGCCGAGCCATCTCCTGATGGGCGTGGCGAAGCCGGAATTAGTGCCGCTGATAACGCAAACCCTGGCGCAGTCGCCTTTGTACCGTGCGGCGGTGGTCTGCGGCGCGGGAGACTATGATGAAGTAACGCCCCTCGGCCCGGCCTCGGTAACGATTTTGCACAACGGCACGGCCAAAGCTCTTGATCTGGATCCGGCCGATTACGGCATTAATCCATGCACTCCGGATGATCTGGCGGTAAAAAGCAAAGAAGAGGCGGTGGCCGTGCTGAAAGAGATTCTCAAGGGCAACGGCCCCCAATCCATGCGCGAAATGGTGATGCTCAACGTCGGGCTGGCTCTTTATCTTTTGGAATATAGCCCCAATATGGCTCTGTGTATGGCAAGGGCGAGGGAGGGCGTCGCTGTCGGTGTCGGCGGGAAGGTGCTGCATGCTGCTTAAACAATTCAGCGAAGCAAAGGCTGGCGAAATAGCCTTGCTCAGAAATATTGCCGAACGAGGAAGCTTGCCGGAAATTTCTGAGGTTCCCCGGCCGGACTTTGCCTTGGCCCTGAGAAGTCCCTCACCGGGCGCCTCATTGTCCATCGTCGCCGAGTATAAACGCGCGTCGCCTTCGCGGGGCATTATTTGCGACAGCGTTTCCGTGGAAGATGCCGTGCGGCAGTATGCACTGGCCGGCGCGCGGGCGGTGTCCGTTCTGACGGAAGAAAGCTATTTTCAGGGAAATATGGATTTTCTGAGGCGAGCGGCCGAAGCACGGCTTGCTCTTGCTGAGCCTTTGCCCCTGCTGCGTAAGGATTTTATTTTTGACCCTCTGCAAGTGCGGGCAACAGCCGCAAGCCCGGCTTCAGCTTTGTTGCTCATCGCAAAGTTGACGCCTGACGCCGGCCTGTTGCGGCGGTTGCGGGAAGATGCGGAAAGTTTCGGTATACAGGCGGTGGTGGAAGTTTTCGACGCCGGAGATGTGCGTCTTGCCAGGGCAAGCGGGGCGCGGATTATCCAGGTTAACGCCAGAAATCTTGACACCCTTGAGGTCGACCGCAAGGCCTGCCTTTTTCTGGCTGAATCGTTTCCGCCGGAAGAGAATGAATTGTGGGTGGCCGCCAGCGGCGTCAGCCAGCCGGAACATCTGGCTCGGATAGTGGATGCGGGTTTTCATGCGGCCCTCGTGGGCTCCGCCCTGATGAATCAGGGGCGGCCCGGCTTGGCTCTGAAGGCATTATTGCAACACGGAGGGAAATAAGTCATGCTTTTGAAAATCTGCGGCCTGACCCGGCAGGAGGATGTGAATGCCGCTTCGCGACTTGGAGCGGATTTGTGCGGCTTTATTTTTCATCCCAAAAGTCCACGACATATTGATCCGGAATGTGCTGCGCGGCTGCAAAGCGGATCTATGCGGCGTGTCGGGATTTTTGTGGAGCAGGATGCCGGGGAAATTTTACGCGTGATGGATAAGGCGCGTCTGGATTTTGCCCAATTTCACGGCAGGCAGAGCGTGAAATGCGCTCTTGCCGTCGGGCCGGCGAAAGTTATACGCGTCATCTGGCCTGATCTTTATTGCCACAGGGCCTTGCTGCACAATGAACTGCAGAAGTTTGCCGCTTCCTGTTTTATGTATCTGCTTGATGCCGGATTTTCCGGTGGTGGAAGCGGCAGGAGGCTGGAGTGGGGAGATTTGGCCGGTCTCATCTCTCCACATCCCTGGATTCTTGCCGGCGGCCTCAATGCGCGCAATGTGGGCAAGGCTCTCAGTCAATGCACTCCGACAGGAGTGGATTTCAACTCCGGCATTGAGGATGCGCCCGGTATTAAAAATTCCGGTGCAATGAGTGCGGCTGCAGAAATTTTGTTAAAAAACGCGAATAAGGACAATGGATAGTTATGAAAAATGCATATTTTGGTGAATTCGGCGGTTGCTTCGTGCCGGAACTCCTTATGCCCCCGCTTCTGGAAGTGGAAGCGGCCATGCGCGATGTATTGCCGACGATGGAATTTAAAATTGAACTTGAAGATTTATTGCATAACTTCGCGGGCCGGCCCACTCCCTTGACCTATTGCCCGACACTTTCCAGAGAACTTGGTTTTCACCTCTGGCTCAAACGCGAAGATTTGCTCCACACCGGCGCGCACAAGATTAACAATACCCTCGGCCAGGCCCTGCTGGCCAGAAAAATCGGCAAAACCGCCCTGGTGGCGGAAACCGGCGCGGGACAGCATGGCGTCGCCACAGCCGCCGCGGCTGCGCGTCTGGGCATGGATTGTACCATCTATATGGGCAGTGAGGATGTGGCGCGTCAGGCTCCCAATGTGGTCCGCATGAAGTTGCTCGGCGCCAGGGTGCATTCTGTGGAAAGCGGTACGCGCACCCTTAAAGACGCCATAAATGAGGCTCTGCGCGCCTGGATTTCCTCACAGGCAAGCACGCATTATTGCTTTGGCACCGCTGCGGGACCACACCCGTTTCCTACGCTGGTCAAATATCTCCAAAGCGTGATAGGCCGTGAAACGCGTTCACAGCTTCTTGAAAAAACAGGCAAGCTCCCGGATGCCATCGTTGCCTGTGTCGGTGGCGGCTCAAACGCTATCGGCCTCTTTGCCCCCTTTCTGGAAGATGCCGACGTGCGAATTATAGGTGTTGAGGCCGCCGGAACGGGCGAACCGGGCTGCTTCAACTCCGCGCCGCTCAATCTGGGCGCGCCCGGTGTCCTGCATGGCAATCGCACCATGCTTTTGCAAAACAATGACGGCCAGATAGAGCCGTCGCACTCCATTTCCGCAGGCCTGGATTATCCTGGTGTGGGACCGGAACACGCCTGGCTCCACAAAACAGGGCGCGTCCGTTACGGCATGGTGAAAGATGACAACGCGCTGGCGGCATTTCACCGTCTTTGCAAAGCGGAAGGGATATTGCCCGCCCTGGAGTCTTCCCATGCCCTGGCCTATGTGCTGAACCATCCACAGGAGTTCGCGCCGGATTCCTCGGTTATTGTCAACCTGTCCGGGCGGGGAGACAAGGATTTGGACATCGTCGTCAAGGCCGGCGAAATGTGAGCGTGTCTGTGCGGGGAAACATAAAATTTTATCTACAAGGAAAACACATATGAACGTACTTGAGCGGAAAATCCGTCACGCCGTAGATGAAGGGCGAACAGCCCTTATTCCTTTTCTTACCGCAAATTTCCCCGATAAAAGCCGCTTTTGGCCGAACCTTATGGAATTGGATGAAAGCGGTGCGGACATCATTGAGATAGGAGTACCTTTTTCCGATCCTGTGGCTGACGGCCCTGTTGTTGAGGAAGCTTCGCGCCGGGCCTTGGCCGATGGCGTCACTTTACGCGGAATAATGAAAGAATTGTTGGAGCGAAAAGGGTTTTTTAAGGCCGGTCTTGTGCTGATGGGCTATCTGAATCCCTTTCTGCAATACGGTCTTGAAAAATTGGCCGACGACGCGGCGGCGGCCTGCGTGAACGGTTTTATCATACCCGATGTGCCTTTTGAGGAGGCCGCACCTTTGCGCGATGTGTTCAGAAGGCGCGGCATCGCCTTGATTCCGCTTGTGGGGCTGAATACCGGCGAAGAACGTATGCGACTTTATGCCGCTGAAAGTGAGGGCTATGTGTATGTGGTTTCCGTAATGGGCACAACCGGAGAACGGAATACCTTCGCACCACAGGTGGCGGACACTTTGCGGCGTGCGCGCGCCGTGTTTTCCTTGCCTCTGGCCCTTGGTTTCGGCTTGCGGGAATCGTCACAACTGGAGAACTTTCCGCGCGATGCGCGGCCGGATGCCGTCGTTTTCGGCAGCGCCTTGTTGAGCCATCTGGATTCGGGAGGCAGCGCCGCAGAATTTATGCGGCGCTGGCGTTAGTCTTTTCATGCGGGGGTGGAGTGAACCCGGCGTGAAAAACTTGCGCGGCAGGGTTACACATTGAAGAGAAAGTGTATCACGTCGCCGTCACGCACCACGTAATCCCGGCCTTCGGTACGCAGAACGCCGGCTGCGCGGCAGGCGGCCTCATTGGCATGGCTCATATAGTCGGCATACGAAATAACTTCAGCCCGTATAAAGCCGCGCTCAAAATCCGTGTGGATAACGCCTGCGGCCTGTGACGCTTTCCAGCCCTTGCGGATGGTCCAGGCGCGCACTTCATCGGGGCCCGCCGTGAAATAGCTGCACAAGCCCAATACGGCATACCCCGCCCGGATAATTCCGGCAAGTCCGCTTTCCTCAATGCCGTAAGATAAACACAACTCTTTTTGTTCATTTTCCGGCAGACTTTGAAGTTCTTCTTCAAGTTTTGCGCAGATATGGGTAAAGCCGGCATTTTTCCGCGATGCGATTTCTCGCAGAGCCTCTGTGTGGGCATTGCCCCCGAGCAGAGCAGTCTCGTCAATATTGGCGCAATATATGACGGGTTTTGCCGTAAGCAGTCCCAATTCCCGCCAAGCCGCCAGAAAAAAATCATTGTCCGGCAGGGTAAAAGCAGCGGCAAGCTTTCCTGCATCCAGCCACGAGAGCAAATTTTCCAGATGAGTCACCGCTGAAGCGGCTTCTTTGTCGCCTTTCGCCGTTTTACGCATTTTTTCAAGACGTTTTTCCACGCTCTGCATATCCGCAAGCAGCAATTCCGTTTCGATGGTTTCCACATCGCGCGGCGGGTTCACGCCCCCGTCTACGTGGGTAACATTTTCGTCTTCAAAGCAGCGCGCCACATGCACGATGGCTGCGCATTCACGGATATTGGCAAGAAATTGGTTGCCCAGCCCTTCGCCCTTGCTCGCTCCCCGCACAAGTCCGGCAATGTCTATAAAATCAACACTGGCGTAAACGGTCTTTTGGGGAGAAATCTTCGCGGAAAGCTTGTCCACTCGCTGATCAGGTACAGGTACTGTGGCTTTATTTGGCTCAATGGTACAAAATGGATAGTTGGCGGCCTGGGCGTTCTGCGCGTTGGTCAGAGCGTTGAAAAGCGTGGATTTGCCGACGTTCGGCAGTCCGATAATGCCTATGCTGAGTGACATAATAACGTTTGTGCTTGAATGTTGTTGAAATGCGTTAAATAAAGACCACGCCTTTCGGTGCTACGCACGTCGCGTCTAGAGCAGATTAACTTTGACACTTGCTGCGGCGCTTAACGGCGAAAATAAATTTCGCCTACGCCCTGGCAGTGAGCGGCGAGACGTTCGCCCCGCCGCCAGAGCAATTTCAAAGTGAAATTGCTCTATAACCTCAAGCGGCCTGAATTGCAAGGCAGTTTATTTGAGCTGCGTATGCACTGACGGCGCATTTCCATCGCCGGGCTTCGAATCTTCCAACAGAGACAGAACATCGTCAGTTATGGGTACGGTGGCGGTGCCCATGGCAAGCACTTCATTGCTGTTTATATGAATAAGCCGCATACTGAAGCGTACCTGTTCGGGCGTAACGATATATGTGCCGGCAAGTACCGCTTGCGCCGTTCCTGTGACGCCTGCGAGTTGTTGTACGTCACGGGTAAGGAGAAATTCCCCAGATTTTTTATTGAAACGGATATGCCGCCCCTTGCGCAATTCCTGAAAACGATAGCCAGAGTCAATGAATCTGCGGGCTATTTCTTCCGACATTTGTCTTCCCAAGGGAGAAGTTTCCTCAAGATTGTTGATATTGGCGGGAGTCGTGCCCATAATCGTGATACGCGCCCGGGCCAGCATTTCACGCTCTCTTCTGTTCATATTGGGATTATTGCCTGCATAACGCCGCATCAATTGGGAGTTCATCTGATCCGCTATACTGTTCGCGGCCAGAGGGACAGATCCGGTTTCAAAAAATGCGGCGGCGGCCAGGGGAAAAAGGAGCAGGGCCAAAATCAGTACGAGTATGAGAAAAAATCTGCTCATGGGCTTACCTCAGCGCAGTGTACGCAATAAAAGTTCCACTCCGCCCATTTCGTGTTTGATGGCAGCCACTTCTTCGCTGGAGCGACAGGTGGAAAGGGCCTGCGCATAGGCTTGGCGGGCAAGCTCGTAACGGCCTTTCTCACGGTACTCGCGTGCTTGTTTCAGAAATTTTTCGCTGACATTGGGCCCGGCAACGGGCGTCTGGCCGGCATAATAAATTTTTTCAGCCGCCGATGCGGTTGAAAAGCCGACACCACTTATGGCAGGCATTGCCAGCGTTAAAAAAATGGCAATCGGGATTTTCATTATCTACCGTCCTTGGATAATCCGCATGTTCCCGCTTGATATGGCGTCGGCCGGAGTATGGAGCGGCGAATACGAATTTTGCGCGCCGGATTGGGTGTTGATGGGATTCCGGGTAATGATTGCGCTGTCGGTCTTTCCCATCCGCGCCACGATGGGCGTATTGGCGAGTACAAGCTGACCAGTGCGCAACACCAGCCCATCACTGGCCCGCACCAGACGCGCGTTGACGAATGTCGCATATTTTTCGGTATGGTAGGTGCCCACGACCAGAGCGGCCCATTTTTGTCCCTTGATCGGAACAATCTGATCAACGGCGAGGCCAAGATCATCCCGGCCGCCGGTAATGGGAATATGTCCTGCCAGGCGGTATTCACGCGTGGGGAAACCGCGTTGATTGAATTCATAAAACAGGGATTCCGCAAGCAGTCTGCCCAACGGTGAACTTTGCGAAAAATTGTTTTGATTCACGAAGGCGGTCGGCATGGCTACAAATCCCTGCAACGCGTCATTGGGCATGGTTGCAAGCATCTGGTCAGCCAGTTCGCGGCATTTCAGTTTGACTTCCACCGCATCAATATAATCCGGTTGACCGGGAGAAACTCTTCCCGAACATCCAGCCGCCGGCGTCAACAATATGCCGATAAGGCAGGCGTACAAATAAAAACGCATAACAAAACCTCAAAAATTTACATATTCTAATCGGCGGAATCAGACAAAACTTGAGTACAGGCCCTGAACAATCCGGAATTTTTTCACAGTCGATACAGTGTTCAGCATGCAAAACCTGTTCCAGAAGTTGGCAATTGCCTATTTGCCCTCAGGGATTTTCACAGGCCCCAGAGAGGGGGCTGAAGCTTGGCTTGTACGGAGTTTTGGCGTAGTATGGAAAAAAATTCGCGTATGTGTTGAAGGCAGGCGGAATGAGAAAAACAATAAGCCGCTCCATTGGGCTTGGTGATCTGGTCATCGGCGGCGGCGCGCCGGTCATGGTGCAAAGCATGACCAACACCGACACGCGCGATGTATCATCAACGCTGGTTCAGATAGAACGTCTTGAGAAATATGGCTGTGAAGCTGTGCGTCTGGCTGTTCCCGATGAGACCGCCGCCAAGGCGCTTGTCGCGATCCGGCGGGGGACGCGATTGCCGCTTATTGCCGATATCCATTTTGATCATCGTCTGGCCCTTGCCGCCCTGGAGGCCGGAGTTGAGGGATTGCGAATAAACCCCGGCAATATGGGCAAAAAAATGCAGATTTATCAAGTTGTTGACGCCGCAAAATTGCACAAGGCCGTCATCCGCGTGGGGGTTAACGGCGGTTCACTGGAAAAAGAAGTGCTGCGCCGTTATGGCAGGCCCTGCCCGGAGGCGCTGGCGCAAAGCGCTATGGGGCAAATCCGTCTGCTGGAGTCACGTGGCTTTGAGCAAATCAAGGTCTCCATTAAATCCTCTTCCGTACGCGATACAATCGCCGCGTATCGTCTTTTGGCGGATGCCTGCGATTATCCTCTGCACATCGGAATTACGGAAGCCGGCGGCCTTTTGCGCGGAACCGTCAAATCCGCTGTGGGACTGGGCATTCTGCTCAATGAAGGCATCGGCGACACTCTGCGCGTTTCCCTCACCGCAGACCCGGTGCATGAAGTGGTCGCGGCTTGGGAAATACTTCGCGCCCTCGGCCTGCGCGCGCGCGGGCCGGAAATAATTTCCTGTCCCACCTGCGGGCGCACGGAAATCGACATTCCAACTCTGCTTGAGGCCGTTGAGGAGCGTCTGGCTGGCTCGACGGCGTCCGTCAAGGTGGCGGTTATGGGCTGCGTCGTCAATGGGCCGGGAGAAGCCCGCGAAGCAGATTTGGGCCTTGCAGGAGGGCGTGACAAGGGGATTATTTTCCGCAAGGGAGAAGTGGTGCGTTCCGTGAGGGGACAGGAAGCTCTGCTGGTCGCGTTTATGGAAGAATTGCAGGTATTGCTTGAGTCATGCCAGGAATCCGCTAACGGACGGGCTCGCGTGAATTCCTGATTTTTTTGAGTGTTGCGCGGCAGGGTAAAAGGACAGATGATTTCTGAACAATATGGCTGGCACTTTTGCCCATAAATTCACCACATAAGGACATCCATTATGCGCTTCAGCACATGTTACATCCCCACACTCAAGGAATCACCCTCAGACGCCGAGGTCATCAGCCACAAACTCCTGCTGCGCGCGGGCATGATGCGCAGGCTGACTTCGGGCGTTTACATTTACCTCCCGCTCGGGCTTAAAGTAATTGACAAAATATCAAAAATCGTCAGAGAAGAAATGGACGCTGCCGGGTTTCAGGAATTGCTCATGCCCATGGTGCAGCCGGCGGATCTGTGGAAGGAATCCGGCCGCTGGGAGCATTACGGCAAAGAACTTCTGCGCTTCAAGGACCGCAACGGCCGGGAGTGCTGCCTTGGCCCCACGCATGAGGAAGTGATCACGGATATGGTGCGCGGCGAGGTGCGCTCTTACCGGCAATTGCCCGTTCGTCTCTATCAGATACAAACGAAATTCCGCGATGAGATACGCCCACGCTTCGGTCTTATGCGCGGCCGCGAATTCATAATGAAGGACGCCTATTCCTTTGACGTGGATGAGACTGCCGCCGAGCAAAGTTACAAAGTCATGTATGACGCCTATATGAGGATTTTTCGGCGTCTTGGCGTTGCCTTCAGGGCTGTGGAGGCTGACAACGGATCCATTGGCGGCAGTTTTTCCCACGAATTTATGGTGCTGGCGGACACGGGAGAAGATACCGTCGTTTTTTGCGATGACTGCGATTATGCGGCCAATATAGAGCGCGCGCAAATAGGCCGGCCGGGTGTAAAAACAGGACGAATCTGCTCTTCCTGCCGGAATGTGCCCACGTCGGGTGTGCATACGGTGGATGAAGTCGCGGCCTATTTGCGCGTTCCGAGCGCAAAAATTGTCAAAACTCTTATCCTTCTCGCGGACGGCAAAGCAGTGGCGGCGCTTGTGCGCGGCGATCGGGAATTGAATGAGGCCAAACTCAAGAACTTGCTCAAGGCGCAAGACATAAAACTGGCGGATGCGGCCGTTGTGGAAAAACTGACCTGTGCTCCTCTGGGTTTTGCTGGCCCGCAGGGGCTTAATTTGCCGATTTACGCCGATCAGGAGCTTGAAAGCGATACGGATTATATTGCTGGCGGCAACGCCGTTGACGAGCACGCAATGCACCTCGACCTGCCGCGTGACGCGCGGGTGACGGCATACGCCGACTTGCGGAACATCGCCCCTGATGACCCATGCCCCCACTGTGGGGGGCGCATTTCTCTGAAACGGGGCATTGAGGTTGGCCATGTCTTCATGCTCGGCCTAAAATATAGTGAAGCCATGCATGCGGCTTTTCTGGACGAAAAGGGACAGGAGCGCCTGATGCTCATGGGTTGTTACGGTATCGGGGTATCCCGCATTGCGGCAGCGGCCATTGAGCAGAATCACGACGAACACGGCATCGTTTTTCCGCCGCCTCTGGCGCCCTTTGACTGTGTGCTGCTCTGCCTTGATCCCAATAACGCGGAGGTGGCGGCTGCGGCGGAAACAATATATGATTTTTTACGACGTGAGGGCATGGATGTTCTGTATGACGACAGAGAAGAGCGCCCGGGCGTGAAATTCAAGGATGCGGATTTGCTGGGGGCGCCCATGCAATTGATTGTCGGGTCCAAAAGCCTCGCCCGGCGAAGGGTGGAATATAAGGACAGACGTAATGGGGAGAAAGGTGAGATCGCTTTGGACGATCTGGAGTCCGAATGCAGGGCATGGGTCTGCCGCGTACGTGACGGATGGGAGGCAAAAGCATAGAAAATGGGGACGTCGGACGGCATACTGACGGTGCGTGAGCTGACGGAACAACTGCGCGCGAGACTGGAAGGCGCCTTCCCTTTTGTCTGGGTACGCGGCGAGGTGTCAAATCTCATGCGGCCGGGTTCCGGCCATATTTATTTCTGCTTGAAAGATCAGGACGCCCAAATTCACTGCGTCTGGTTTTCTCAGCAACAACGGCGTACAGATAACAGGCGATCCTTTGACATACTCACCGGAGAAGTTTATGACGGCCTGCGGCCTTCTCCACTGGACACGCTGCGTAACGGCGTCACGATGCTGTGCGCCGGGCGAATAAGCGTATATGCTGGGCGTGGGCAGTATCAGCTTGTTGTCGAACTGGTTCAGGCCGAAGGGCAGGGCGCTCTTGCCCTGGCTTTCGAGGAGCGCAAGCGCAAACTCGCGGCTCTCGGCTATTTCAGCGGGGGGCGTAAACGGCTGCTGCCGCGTGACGCCAAACGTGTTGCCCTGATAACGTCGGCCTCTGGGGCCGCGATTCACGATTTTTTGACCCTTGGCGCACAGCGGGGAAGCGGAACCAAAATATGCCTTTTCCCGGCTCTGGTCCAAGGCGCGGCCGCCGCATCGGAAATAGCGACGGCCATGCAACGCGTCAACGATCAGGACTGGGCCCAGGTCATTGTGCTGATCCGTGGCGGCGGGTCTCTGGAAGACCTGTGGCCCTTCAATGAGGAATCCGTGGCCGAAGCCGTATTTCAGTCCAGAATTCCGGTTCTGGCCGGTATCGGTCATGAGGTGGACACGACGTTGGCGGATATGACGGCGGATATGCGTGCCGCCACGCCATCCCATGCCGCGCAGCTGCTTTGGCCGCCGCGCGAGGAGTTTGCGCAGCGTTTGGATGACGCCCACAACGCATTGCGCAACGCTATGGCAAGTCACCTCATCGCCAGGGAGCATTTACTTCAGGAGCAGGTCAAAGCTCTGCGCTGGCTTTCGCCCCTGCGGCATTTCGCTCGACTGTGCGAGCGGCTTGAACGGATGAGCATTAATCTGGTAAGGGCATTGCCGCGCCGGCTTGCCGATGTGCAGCGGCGGCTCGCCCATCAGCAGGCATCGTTGCGGACATGTATTTTCCGCTCGCTGGAACGACGAGTCTATACCCTCGATCACCTCACTCTGCTGTTGGAAAACGGCAATCCTGCAGCGCCGCTCGAAAAGGGATATGCCTTGGCCCTGACGGTGGAGGGAGAGATTGTATCATCAATATCCCGTGTTTTACCGGGGCAGAAAATATACGTACGTCTCAAAGACGGGCGCTTGTCGGCCATTGTCGGCACGGTAGGCGCTGACTGACGGAGTTGCCAATGGACGGAACAAAAGAAGAAAATTTTTTTGAAGAGAAAATGGCGCGTTTGCAGGACATTGTCAGCGCGTTGGAAGCGGATGATTTGCCTCTGGAAAAAAGCATGTCGCTTTACAAAGAAGGCCTCGCCTGCGCACATTTCTGTAAAGAGCGTCTGGAAAAAGCCCGCCATGAGCTTACTGTCTGGCAAGATGGCGAAATCAGGCCGTTTGCGCTGGAAAAAGAAGCAGTTGATACGGCGGAAGAATGTCCATGATGTCCAAATCGGACATGAAAGAACTGCTCGGTGAACGTGCGGCTATGGTGGAGGATTTTCTCAGATCCTGCCTGAATGATATTGCCGCTCCTCCGCGTCTCAAAGAGGCCATGCTCTATAGCCTGCTGGCGGGGGGCAAACGCCTGCGTCCGGTTTTGTGCCTGACATGCGCCTCCATGTGCGGCGGGGCAGTGGAAATCGTCCTGCCTTTTGCCTGCGCCATTGAAATGATACATACCTATTCCCTGATACATGACGATTTGCCGGCTATGGATAACGATGACCTGCGGCGGGGCAAACCGTCAAATCATAAGGCTTTTGACGAGGCCACCGCTATTTTGGCGGGAGACGCTTTGTTGACGGATTCCTTTGCCGTTATGTGTCGCACGCGGGTAAGCGCGGATAGGCTTGTCAGGGCTATGGCGACAATCGCCTCGGCGGCCGGCGCGGCCGGTATGGCTGGCGGGCAGCAGATGGACATGGAGCATACCGGCGGGCCACCCATAACTTTTGAGAGCCTGCAGCGAATGCACGCCATGAAAACCGGCGCTCTGATACGCGCTTCCTGCGTATGCGGCGCTGTTTTGGCGGGGGGCGATGAGATTGTATTGAAAGCCGTGGACGATTTTGCCGCCGCATTTGGTATGGCTTTTCAGATTACCGACGACATTCTGGACATTACGTCCGATACGACCACCTTGGGTAAACCTGTCAGAAGCGATGTCGATAAGGGAAAAAATACTTATCCGTTTTTACTGGGGCTGGAAAGAAGCCGTGAGTTTGCCCATGAGCAGGTTGCCGCGTCCAAAGCCGCCTTGTCGGATTTTTCTGGAAAAGACGCCGAATTCTTGTCGGCCCTGGCTGCCCACATTATCCATCGGACGTTCTGAATGACGCAAACAAATTTCTCGCTCTTGAACAATATAGATACTCCCTTGCAGATAGCCGGGCTTTCCGAACCGCAATTGGCGCTGCTGGCGGCTGAGGTCAGGAGGCGGATTGTTGATGTTGTTTCGCACAACGGTGGTCATTTGGCGCCTTCATTGGGAGTTGTGGAGTTAACGCTTGCCCTGTTGGCTACATTTAACATTGATAGGGATAAATTGATATGGGATGTGGGTCACCAGTCCTATGCCTTCAAACTGCTTACGGGGCGGGCGGATAAATTCCATACCTTACGTACCTTCGGCGGCATTTCAGGATTTCCGAAAATAATGGAAAGCCCCTACGATCATTTTGGCGTGGGGCACTCCTCCACTTCCGTATCAGCCGCCCTGGGCATGGCTTTGGCAAGAGATTTGGCCGGGCTTCAGCATCATGTCATAGCCGTCATCGGCGATGGAGCCATGACCGCTGGTGAAGCCTTTGAGGGCCTCAACCTTGCCGGTCATATGGGCAAGAGGCTCATTGTGGTGCTCAACGACAATGAAATGTCCATTTCGTCCAACGTGGGCGCTCTTTCACGTTTTTTGAGCAGTGCTCTCTCGCGGCGCTGGGTACGGCAAGCCCGCAAGGATGTGCTCGGATTTTTACGCGCTATCCCGCGTATTGGACAAAATCTGGCTTTGTATGCCATGCGGGGCGAACTGAGCTTCAAGTCCTTTTTTACGCCGGGCATGTTGTTCGAGGCTCTGCGTTTTACCTATATCGGCCCTGTGGACGGCCACAACACAGAAGAATTGAAGCGGCATCTGAAGATGGCCGCTGCTGTGGAAGACGGGCCAGTGCTCTTGCATGTGCGCACACAAAAAGGCAAGGGCTATGCCCCCGCCGAAGCCAATCCGGCGCACTATCACGGCGTTGGTCTGTTCACGCCGGAAACGGGGCTGCCTGTTTCAACAACATCAAAAATTCCAACATTTACAGAAACTTTTGGAACAACTCTTCTGCAATTGGCCGAACGGGATGAAAAAATCATCGCCATCACCGCCGCCATGCCCGAAGGTACGGGGACGGAATTTTTTAAAGAACGTTTTCCCGAACGTTTTGTTGATACGGGGATTTGTGAACAACATGCCGTAACCTTCGCGGCCGGTCTGGCGATTCAGGGCCGTCGTCCTGTGGTGGCGATTTATTCCACGTTTTTGCAACGCGCATATGACCAGATAGTGCATGATGTCTGTCTGCAGAATCTCCCCGTCACTTTCTGCGTTGATCGGGCTGGCCTGGTGGGAGAAGACGGGGCCACGCATCATGGATCTTTTGATATAGCCTACTTGCGGCATATTCCCAATATGCGCATCCTTGCCCCGCGCGATGAGGATATGCTCCGGCATTGTCTGGCTACGGCCCTCGTTTCGGACGGCCCCTGTGCTGTCCGTTATCCACGCGGAAGCGGGTATGGCGTGTCCATAACAGGAGAAGCGCGCCTTTTGCCCCACGGCAGTGGGGAAATTTTGCTGGAGGGCGTCAATGTCGCCGTTATTGCCTTGGGAAACCGGGCACATCCGGCCCTTGAAGCCGCGCGTCTTGTGGAAAATGAGCTGGGTTTCCGACCGCTGGTTTTTGATCCTGTCTGGATTAAACCCTTACCGGAAAAAGATCTGGCGGATATCGCGGGTCGTTTCGACAAGTTGTTGCTTGTGGAAGAAGGCGTGCTGGCCGGTGGTTTTTCTTCAGCCGTGCTGGAATTTTTGAATGACAATGGTTTACTGGGCGGCCTTACTGTGAAACGGCTCGGCCTGCCGGACGGTTTTGTCGAACACGGCACGCAGATGGAACTGCGCGAAATGCTCGGCCTGCGTAGCGGCGGAATTGCCAGAGCGATCACGGAACTGGCGCGGTCGCCTGCCGTGGGGAAATGAACTCCGCATCTTTAAAATATCTTAACTTTAGATAGTATAGTCACGAGATTGTCTAGATTTTGATTTTGTGGCATAGTGCGCTTGTTTTCAACCACAAGCGAGGAACTTATGCCACCAGCCGCCCATAGGAGACACGACATTGCTGATACTGTTTGGGAAAAATTGGAGCCGCTTTTGCCTGGCGCGAAGGAAGTTGGGGCGGCATGCTGTTTAGTCCCTTGTCTCTGGCCTGGAATTTTCCCAGTTTCAACTCAACTGCCACAAGACGTTTGAGGATACGGTGGTAAGAAAGCAAGTCCAAATAAAAATCCTCACCATCAATGATCATGCGCTTTTGCCGTTCCACAAAGGTGAAACCCCTGCCGAATTCCAGAATAAAACTTTCCAGTTCGCGTAAAATGGCCGCTTCCAGGTCGTTTTCCAGATAGTCGTTTCAGGCCGAGGAAATCAAAAAGGTAAGGATCTTTGAATGCCCCGGACGGCACAGGCGAGTTCGGTGCGATTTGGGTATCGGCAATGGCTGTGCGCTCAAAGGCCTTCCGGCCAATATGTAAATAGTCGTCCCTTAAAAAACAGATTTACGTTGCTGAAAGAGCAAGGCCTTCTCCCCGGCGTGAGGTTGCCCGAAGTGAAATGAGGGCAAAAAATAGCGTGGCGATCAGCGCCCGCA
>JAITGC010000026.1 GCA_031280915.1 Desulfovibrio sp.
GCTGTAACCTCTTCGGAGCAGAGTCTTTGGAAGAACTCCTCAATCCGCGAAGTCGAAAAAATGAAAACTCTTGTTACCTTAGCCTGTTAGACATGGCTGCTTAGCCGGACACGATTGAAAAAAGAAGTAAAAGTTTGTATGGCTGGAAGTGAAAGTGGAGAGGTTATATCTTTATTTCTGTTTTCTAGAAAATTTTTATAGAAAATTGATGTAAATTCGAAAGATAGTATGTGTATTTTATTGCTACAGGAATATTGCCCTGTAATCAGTGTATGAAATAGCTAATATGAATATTTTTGTAAATCTTGTTAAAAAAACTTTTTTAAAACAATTGACTTTATTTTTTAGCGAGGCTAATGGAAAATCAAATCTGTCCGAAATTCTTTTGAGGAAGGCATTGAAGGATAAGGACAAGTTTTATTCGATTTTTGTTTGCGGCGCTTTCCTGGACAATTCCGCTGCGGAACACGGGAAGCCTAAGTTTTGAGTATGCCGTAAGGAGGCAGTTATGAAACGTTTGCTTTTTTCCCTTGTTTTAGTCTTTGTTTGCCCCGTTGCCGGAATGGCCGCAGAGGCGGCATACCCGCCGCCGCCGATGCCGGGACAGATCGTAAGCGTTGACGACACGGTTTACGGCGTGCTGCGCACCCATCGCAATTTGCGTGGAATGTTGGAAAACCGCGATGTCCTTGAGCACGAAGTTGACCGGGCAAGAGCCGGTTTCGGACCGCGGGTTGATCTCACCGGTCGGGCCGGTTATGGCATAAGCAGCACCTTTACTACCAGACAGGCGAAGGACGACAAGCAACTGTGGTCCACCGTGAGCTACAGCGCAACGCTCGTGCAGCCCATATGGGACGGCTTCGCGGCCCGTTCCCGTGTGCGTAGCGCCAAGTCAACCCTGGAATCCGTGAAGAACAGGGTTTTCGACACCGCCACGTCGCTCTCCCTGGACGGCATCATCGCACATATTGATTTGCTGCGCCGCCGGACAATTTACGACCTTTCCGTAAAAAATGTGGAACAGCACAAATCCGTTCTGGGTATGGCGCAGGAACGCGCCAACCTCGGCGCGGACACGCAGGCCGACGTCAGCCAGGCTCAGTCCCGTCTGGCCCGTGCGCTTTCCGGCCTTTCCGAAGCCAAAGCGTCCTTGCATGTGGCGGAAGAAACCTACACGCGGCTGACGGGCCTGCCCAGCGATAGCCCGTTGCAGGCCGTCACCATGCCGCCGCAGATTTTTGAGAATCCTGAATCCGTGTTTTTGCTGGCCGAGAAGGGCAACCCGAAACTGGCCGCTTATCTGCAGGACATACGGGCGCTGGTGGGTGACAAGGAACTGGCCGAATCCGCCTTTTATCCGACCATCAACCTTGAGGCCGGCCCCAATTACTCCAACCGCAACATCAGCGACCAATTTGAGCAGAACTGGCAGTATACCTTTGACATTCTCGGCACCGTCCGCTGGAACATTTTTAACAGCGGCGCCGACTGGGCCGAGCGCAAGGCCGCTCTGGCAAGGATTCGCCAGTCCCGTCAGTTGATGTACAACTTCATTGATGAACTGAAGCTGGACGTTGACAGCACATGGATCAATTATCTGGCCGCCCAGGAACAGTACAAGCATTATACCAAGGCCATCGAGTACAACAAGTTTACCCGCACCGCGTACAAAGAGCAGTTCCAGTTGGGACGGCGCACGCTTCTTGACGTGCTGGACGCCGAATCGGAACTCTTCAATTCTTCCACGCAGGCCGAAACTTCACGTGGCAATATCCTGGTGGGCGCGTACAGGCTGTGCGCTCTCACAGGCCACCTGCTGCAGCAGATGTCCATTGATTTGGCCCCGCTTGGCCATCGTCCTCCAGTGGACGCGAACGATCCGCGGGAAGCCTTCGCGCCAGGCTGGTTTAACTGAGTTTGACGAATCCATGACACCCCGGCCTCAGTGGCCGGGGTGTGCCGTTGCCCCCCGGCCACTGAGGCCGGGGGATATTTTTATCTGTATGCCTGACGGCAGGCGGGAGAGGGCGCGCTGTGAAATGACTTGAATTGTCTTGTTCTTTGTGATAGCCTGTGATAAATTTTATGCGTTCACGGCACATCTTTCGGATCGTCCGGATTGTTCAGCTTTACAGCGGCGGTGTGTTTGAAGCGGCGCTGTAAATTACTTCTGGAAATTACATGGAAAAAATCAGCTCAACATCTTCCGACAGCGCCATTGCCGACCTCTCTCAGTCACCTTCCCCCCAGTCTCAGCCGGCTGCGGAGGGGAATGAGAAAGTTCCCACAGCCGGCGAGCACCTCGCGGCTCCCGCTGTGCCGACGGCTTCCTCTCCTCCCGCTGAGGCGGACAGAACCGTTGGCCCCCTGCGGCCTTCGGACGTGGATTTTATGCCCAGTCTTTTGCGGAGTCTTGCCGTGTTGCTGCGGCTACGCGGCAAGGTCGTTTCGCCCCAATTCCTTATGGCGGGCCTCAGCGGCAGTAAAATCACGCCCCAGGCATGCCTGCGCGCGGCACGAAAGGCCGGTCTTTCAGGCCGCATTGTTTTCAAGCCCGCCATTGAAGATATACCTGAACCCGTGCTCCCCTGCATCCTGTTGCTCACGAAGGACCGCTGCTGCGTGCTTACGTCCGTCAAGGGAGATTCGGCGGAAGTTATTTTCCCTGAAACAAACGAAACGGCGCAGACTGTGCCCCTTGAAACCATCAAGGCCGATTATTCAGGCTATGCGCTTTTTGCCGCCGTACAGGCCGCGCCTGACGAACGCGCTGAAAAGCTTGTCCTTTCCAAGGGAAAACGCTGGTTTTGGGATGTGTTGCGTTATTATGCGCCTATTTACAGGCATGTGGCCCTGGCCAGTGTGGTGATCAATCTGATCGCGGTGGCCAGCCCGCTTTTTACGATGAATGTGTATGACCGCGTTGTTCCCAACAACGCTGTTGAAACATTATGGGTACTGGCATCGGGCATCTGCATTATCTATTTGTTCAATTTTTTGCTCTCGTCGTTGCGCACGCATTTTGTCGATGTCGCGGGACGCAATGCCGACGTTGTGCTTTCAAGCACACTTGTTGAGAAAGTGCTTTCCATGCGCCTTGACGCCAAACCTGAATCCACCGGCGCTCTCGTCAATAATCTCCGTGAGTTTGAACAGTTGCGGGAGTTTTTCAGTTCGTCGAGTCTGCTTGCGTGTATTGACTTGCCTTTCCTGGTCATTTTTCTTTTGCTTATCGCTTTTATCGGCGGCCCTCTGGTTTTTCTGCCCATTGCGGCCATCCCTTTGATGCTGGGGGTGGGCCTCTTTCTGCAGCACCGTTCCAAGCAATGCGCCGAGACGAGCTACAAGCAGAATATGCAAAAAAATGCCTTACTTGTTGAAATCGTCGCCGGGTTGGAGACCTTGAAGTCCTGCATGGCCGAGAGCCGCATGCAGCGCCTCTGGGAGTCCGTGGTCGGCCTTTCCGCCAAATCCAACAGCGAGGCCCGGAAATACAACAATCTTGCCATCACGGCCTCCATGCTGATAACGCAAATCGTCACCGTGGCCATGCTCGTGTGGGGCGTATATCTCATAACCAACGGGGAAATGACCATGGGCGCCCTTATCGGCGCGAATATTCTTGTGGGGCGCACCATGGCGCCGCTCTTGCAGATGGCCTCCCTGCTCACCAGGATACAAAATTCGCATATCACATTGAAGTCACTCGATATGCTGATGGAACTTCCTTCGGAAAACCAGGTGGAGCGGAGTTGTATAGATTTCGGCATGTTGCGTCCTTCCTTCACCCTGGAAGGGGTTTCCTTTGCCTATCCGCGTTCCGAGAGAGTTGCCCTTGACCGTGTTTCACTGCACATTGAGCCAGGTGAGCGCGTAGGCGTCATCGGGCCTATGGGATCAGGAAAAAGCACGCTCTCCAGATTACTGATAGGGCTTTACCAGCCCAAGGAGGGGGCCGTTAAATTCGGCGATGTGGATATCCGTCAGGTACCCAGTTCCGACCTGCGCGGCCGGATCGGTGTTTTACCGCAGGATGTTACCCTGTTCTACGGCACCATCAGGGATAATATCGCCCTTGGGGATCCCACCATCAATGACCATCTGATTTTGCGCGCGGCCGCGCTGGCCGGCGTGACGGACTTCCTGCGCAATAATCCCGCGGGATTCGCGGCGCAGGTCGGTGAACAGGGCAGGGCGCTTTCCGGCGGGCAGCGGCAATCCGTGGCCTTGGCCCGCGCTCTTCTGCGCGATCCTGAAGTGCTTATTCTGGATGAACCCACGAGCAATATGGATACCGACTCGGAACTCATGTTGCAGAAGCGTCTGCAGACCGTTATGGAAAGCAGAACCGTCGTGCTGGTCACGCATCGGCTTTCCATGCTGCGTATCGTGGAGCGTTTGATTGTTATGGAAAACGGACAAATCAAGATGGATGGCCCGCGTGACAAGGTTTTACAACGCCTTCGCGAGCGTTCCAAGCAAAGCGTGGCCGCTGCAGGCGGCGCGGGCGCGCCGCCTGTAGCGCAGAAACCCTCAGGAAATTGATATTATGGATCTGACCTCCAGAAAACCCGTATCCCAAGCGTCCGCTTTGTCCGCGCCGGACCGTGAGGCGGCGCCCTCCTTCAGTCCGCAAGGCGATGGGCAGGCCAGAACAGCTTTGCTCCCCGAGGCGAAAGACGCGGCTGAATTGCCTTCCATGCCGGGTATGCCGGGGGAGAGCGTCAACAAATTTTTCGCCGCCATGTTGGACAAGGGACAGGACGCTGATACCCAAGATGCCGCATCGCTGGCCCAGGCGCTCAGACCGGCGGGCATGCGCCCTCTTGAGGGAGATGCGGCCAAGGAGGAGAAAAACGGGAGGAGCGGGGCTTGGAAGTTTCTGCGGGATTTGGTGATGGGTGGGGAACATGAGCAAAAGCCGGACGAAGGTTTTCTGAAGTCCTTGGAAAAAGCCCTCGGCAAGGGAGGGGGACAGCCCGGTCCCGGCGGCGGCCCTCCCCAGGCCAACGCGGGATTGTTCGCGGCAATGGATGCGCCGTTGCACGGACTCACGCCCGACGACATACAGTTCGCCAGCGAAGTGGACGCGGCCCTGGCCCGCCGCCCGCGTTTCGGCGTGCGCGCCCTTTCTCTGACGGTGGCGGGAATGTTCCTGGCGCTGATCATCTGGGGAGCCTTTGCCGATATTGATGAAGTTACGCATGCGGAGGGTCAGGTCGTCGGTTCGCAGCGTACCCAGACCATACAGAACCTGGAAGGCGGCATTTTGCGCGGACTGCTTGTGCGCGAGGGGCAGATAGTCGAAAAGGGCGTTGCTTTGGCTCAACTTGACAATGAGATGGCTGAAAGCTCTTATCGCGACGCCATGAGCAAGGCCATGGAAAATAGCCTCGCCATCATGCGTCTTGAAAGCGAACTCAAAAATCAACAGCCTGTTTATCCCAAGGATCTGAGAGCTTGGGCCGCACAGATAACAGGGCAGCCCGTCAACGAAGCCATCGTGGAGCGTGCGCGCCAAATTGTGAGAGATCAGGACAATGCCTGGCGTTCGCGTCAGGAAAGGCTCAACAGCGAACTCGACGTGCTCAGGGCGCAACATGCGCAGCGGCAGCATGACCTGGAAGAGCAGATGGCGAGAAAGAATCAGCTTGATCGCAGCCTTGCCCTTTCTATTGAACAGCGTGATACCGCCCATGCGCTGCTTTTGCGGAACAATTTTTCCCGAATGGAATATCTGGGGATGCAGCAGCGGGTCGTGGAACTGCAAGGGCAGATAGACATGCTTGCGGCAAGTATTCCCAAGGCCAAGGCGGCCGCCGATGAATTTATGCAGCGCATCGCCTCCCGCAGGGCGGAGCAGAATACGGCCATCACGGATGAAATCAACAAACGCCGCCTGGAATTAAATTCTCTTCGTGAAACGCTTTCAGCGGGCAGCGACCGCGTGACGCGTACAGAGTTGCGCACCCCTGTGCGCGGCACGGTGAAGCAGATATATATCAATACCGTCGGCGGCGTCGTAAAGCCCGGTGAACCCATTATGGACATTGTCCCCCTTGACGATACTCTGCTTGTGGAATCGCGGGTAATGCCCAAAGACGTGGCCTTTCTGAGTCCTGGGCAGCATGTGATGGTCAAGATTTCGGCCTACGATTTTTCCATTTACGGGGGTCTTGAGGGCAAACTGGAATCCATCAGCGCCGACACCATTGAGGACAAGAGGGGTAATTATTACTACTTGGTCAAAGTCCGTACGCAGAAGACATCCATTGTGTATCACAATGAAATTCTGCCGATTATTCCCGGCATGATGGTGACCACGGACATTATGATAGGCAAGAAGACGGTGCTTGATTATCTGCTCAAGCCCATTCTCAAGGCAAAACAGAACGCCCTCAGGGAACGATGAAGAGAGCGCAAGGAAACAGTTATGGCACAAGATTCACCTAAAAGAAAATCCAGACGCGGTCGCGTCGCTCTGGCGCTTTTTGTTTTGCTGGTTATGGGGGCCATGGGCGTGATTGGCGCGGCGGGCATTGTTCTGGACACGAACAGGCAGCGCATTCTCAAAGAGGCGGAGCAGGGCCTGGGTTCCCGTTCCGCGAACACCGCCGCCAATATCACCGTGTGGGCCGGGCGGACAAAGAGCCAGGTGGAAGACTTTGTTGACCTTGACATGTTGCGTCTTTTTGCCGCCGAACTCGACAATGCCAAAATATCCGTTGAGCAGATACGGCAGTTGGGCGCGAAAGCCGACAGGGATTTTTCCTCTCCGGCGGAGGCGGATGATGTTGATTCGGCATCCGCCGGGCAAGTGACCCTTGCCGTGGACAGAATTATTCTGCATCTGCCCGTGATGCAGAACCAGATCAAGGAGTTCGCGGCAAAAAACGCTTTTGTGAACGCCGCCCTCCTGAACAGGAATATGGAGGTTTATCTCTCTGCCACCGATGGAGCCACGGCGGCAAGTGAGCACGGGGCATCACTGGAAGCCGTCTTTACAGGCAAGAGGTCGGTTTTTTTGCCTGTGCGCCTGCACGAGGGCGTTTTGTTGATGGATATGATTTTTCCCGTCGAGGTACCGCCGTATGTGTCTCCTGACGAATATGTCGTGGCCGCCCTGCTGGTCACTTGCGACGTGACGCGAATACTCAGGGACGTTACCCGGCGCGCCCCGGAGGGAGGGGGCCTTTACAATGCCTGCGTCATGCAGGAGCACGGCAAAAATTTGCAGATAATCGCCGAGGGGGTCGGCGGCCCGCAATTGATAGATCTGCCCCACTGGCGTCTTGAGGCTGACCGCAGTTTGCCTCTGGCCCTGCGTCAGATGCCTGTCGAGCCGGACAAGTCCGTCCAGGTGTATTCCATTGCCATGCCCGTCCCGGATTTGCCCTGGTATGCGGTGGAAATGCTCAATGCCGGCAAAACCGAAGCCGATTACGCCGACTTTCGCCGGAACGTCATTATTATGGCCGTTCTTTTGATAGCGCTTATCGCCATTGTACTCATGGCCCTTTGGTGGTGGGCGCTGGGGCGCCGTGAGCGCGTCATCGCCGAGGAGATGCGGCATCTCTACCAGATGGTCCATCAGCAAAAGCAGATTATGGACGGCGTGAATTCCGCTCTTTCCGCCGGGATTGTGCTCAATGATCTGAATGGGGTGATATATTACGCCAATCAGAGTTTTGTGCATATGACGGGTTTGACGCAGCAGGATTTGAGCGGGCTTTCCTATAAAAATTTAAACGTGGATATGGCCAGGAGCCTTGTGACGCACACCCAGGCTGTATACCAGTCAAGAAAACTGGCGAGTTTTACCGAAATACTGCCTGTTAGTGGGGGGCAGCGGCATTTCCTCACGTCCTGCTCGCCTTTTCTCAATGAAAAAGGCGAATTTCTCGGCGTGGTCTCCGTGTATAACGACATCATGGATCTGGTGATGGCGCAGCGCCGCGCGCAGCATATGGTCACGCAGACCGTGGCCGTCTTCGTCAGGGCCATCGAAGCTGTGGATCCCTATTTGTGCGGGCAGTCCTCATTCACCGCCAAGCTGGCCGTGGCTCTGGCCCTCCATCTGGACAAAGGCGATGATGTGACGCTGGCGACATTGCGCACGGCGGCGAGTCTTTCACAGATCGGCATGATTCAACTGCCGAGGGAGTTGCTGACGAAAACCGGAAAATTGAGTGCGGATGAGCGGGCCCAGTTGGAAAGGCATGTGGAATACACGCGAGCCGCTCTTGAAGGCATCGACTTCGGCATTCCCGTGCTGGAGGCCATCAGCCAGATGTATGAACGTATGGACGGCTCAGGGTATCCCATTGGCCTGAAGGACAGCCAGATATCCTTGAACGCCAGAATTCTCGGGGTGGCGAACACATTTTGCGCCTTAATGAGGCCGCGCTCCTATCGTTCGGCTTTGGATACGCGGCTGGCGACGGAGATGCTTTCCACAACGCCGCCCAAATACGATCCCGATGTGGTGTCAGCTCTTACGGATTTTCTCGGCACGGATCAGGGCCAAGTGTTCTTGCGGCAGCTTGCCGGCGAACGGTCGGATTCTCCGGAACAGACGTAACTTGTTGCGGAGAGGCATATGCGTATTCTTTTTCTGCATAAGAGCTTTCCGGGGCCGTTTCGCCTTGTGGTGCACACTCTTGGCCTGCAAGCTGAAAATACCATTCTTTTCCTTTCAGAAGCCGGGCAAAAATCAACCCGGCCGAATATCCGGCGTCTACGCCTGGCGCCTCCACTGAATCATGTAACGCATGATCCGGTTGAAAATGACATGGTCTTGCGATACAGGCGCGCCGCCAGAGCCGGCAATGCCTTGCTGCTTTTAAGTAAAGACGGTTACGAACCTGACTTGATCTGCGCTTCTTCCTCCATGCCCGGCTCTCTTTTCGTCCGGGACATTTTCCCCAAGGCTTTTTATGCGGTGGAGGCCGACTGGTTTTACACGCATGAGCAGCAGACATTTTTCAAGCGGGATGCCGCTCCTGTGGATTTTGCCACGGCACGGGTGAGAAATCTTTGGGAGTACAATGCCCTGGGAGACTGCGATCTGGCTTTTACCTCGTCAAATTGGCAGTTATCGCACTACCCTGATTTTCTGGCAAAGAAAATCAGGGTGATTCCCCACGGGGTCAATACCGCCTTTTTTGCGACCGCGCCCTTTGAGCGTTTTGTCGATGAGACGTCAAAACTGAATCTTGGACATGTTTCTGAAATCGTCAGTTTTTCCGGCCCCTACTGGGATCAGACACGAGGATTTCCCCAATTTTTACAGGCTGTTCCGAAAATATTGCGGGCAAGGCCGAATTGCCATGTCCTTATGCTTTGGCCGGACCGCCGCAGCAAGGCGCGGCAGGGGGATGAGGAGCAGCACAAAGAAGAAGAACTCTGTCGTGGCCTGCTGGCGGAAATTCCGCTTTCCGAGCAAGAGCGTTCGCGTGTGCACTTGCTCGGTGTGCGCCCCCTCGATAAATACCGCCAGATGTTGCGGGCCTCGACAGTACACGTATACCTGACGGCCCCCCATGCCTTGTCCACAGGTTTCCTTGAGGCTATGGCCTGCGGGATTCTCGTTGTGGGTTCAGATACCCCCCCGGTCAGAGAAGTGCTGGAACACGGTAAAAACGGCTTTTTATGCGATTATGCGAATCCGGATTCCATCGCGGAAACGGTGAGCGGTGTCCTTGAGCGCGCCCCGAAATTGGCTTTTTTGCGTGACGTGGCCAAACGCTTGGTGGCGCAGCAATACAATGCCGCCTTGCAGACGAAGCATCTCATCAGTCTGCTCCATGAGGGCCTGGCACGGAAGAAGCCGGGATCAACGCCTGAATAGCGCGACAAGCTTCCTACTTAGCCACGAAATGCTTGCTTGACGGCGAAGCAAGTTCGCCTTGCAGGCATTTCAAAGTAAAAATGCTATAGAGCCAGATTTGCGCCGAAAAGGAGCGGACAGGCAAAACTCTGACTTTGTGGAACGGAAGGGGCGTAGCGACGGGGAGCAAAACAAATCTTCACGACGCACACAGGCCCGAGTATGGGCACCAGTCGCAATGTCTGTCCGGTCGGGCGGTGAAACTTGTCGTCCGTGAGAGGCGCGTGAGCGCGAGGTCAAGAACGAGGCGGCAGTAGTCGAGGGCCGCGGCCAGTTCCATACCGCACAGTCCGCCGAAGAGAGCTTCTTCTCTGCTGTCTTTGCCCAGAGGCACAATGCAGGCTTCGGCTGCGCGGGCATCCGTCATCCGCAGCATGCTCATGTAACAGGGCAATTGCAGGCTCGGCAGGCGCGGGCGCAATTCATCCAGCAGATCGTCAAGGGAAGCCTCCTGATTTTCCCTTTCTTCAAGGCCTTCTCCCCTTGCCCCGTTCCCCTTGTCCAGGCCGTGCAGGGCTGCGGCCACGCGCCCGAAAAAGACCCTGTCCGTCCACAGGCTGCCGTCGGACGATTTGGGGGCGCCGGTCTTGTAGTCCAGCACCCAGAGTCCGTCGTTGCGCATGTCCAGGCGGTCCACCACGCCTGTGAGGCGGTATTCGCGCCCACAACTGGTCAGAGTGGCGTCAAGTCTTTTTTCCAGGGCCACAACGCGAGTTGTTTCAGGCTGGTTGCGCAAAAAAAATTCCAGACGATAAGGCGCGGCGGCTTCAAGCATCAGCCATGCGTCGGCTGGCAGGCGGCGTTCAAGTTCCATGTCTTCGGCCGCCTTGTGGAAACAGGCCATGACCTCGCCAAGGTCGATTTCGCCACGTTTGAGCGTCTTGCCCAGCCTGGGTGTGTAGAGCGCGCGGAGCGCCCTGTGCAGGCAGTCGCCCACGGCCGGCGGATCATCTCCTTCATGGGGAGCTTTTTGCGGGGTCAGTTTGTACAGATGCTCCCAGGCGAAACCAAGCGGGCAGCGGAGATAGGCGTCCAGCTTCGTGGCGGAGAGTGGTGTGCGCAAAAAGTTTTCCAGGGCCTTGGCCAAAGACGGAACAAGGGGCAGTTTTTTGGGAAGCCTGGGGGGTATGTTCACTCTGGGCGGGGCGGCTGTCATGAGTGGCGGTTCACCCGGAAGGATAATGCGGCCCAGGCGCTGTTCCTCTTCCCAAAGGAGTTGTTCCGCAAAGCGGCTGCGGTATTTCTTGCCGTCAAAGAGTTCTGAATTTCCTGTTCCTTCCTGCCAGAAAAAATGGACTTCTTTGGCGCCGGCGCACAGGCGGTAGAGGGTGTGGGCAACGGCCCGAGCGCGCTCGCGTGCGTCCGGCAGGCCCAGCACAGATCTCAGGCTGTCCGGCAGCAGGGGGTCGGATGCCGGGTTGCCGGGCAATTTGTCTTCAGTGGCGTCCATAATAAAAACATGTTCAAAGTGCAGCAGGCGGGTTTCCAGCATGCCGATGATCTGAAGGCCGGTGATGGGGTCGGCCTCAAAAGGCACGCGCTCTGCGTACAGGGTATGGCGGGTGATATTGTGCAGCGTGGCCTGGGGAAAGGCCGTCGTCCGCAGATGCGTATCGTTGAGCCGTGGCGCGACGCTTGTCGCCAGACGGTACAAAACTTCGGCTTCCAGTGGAAGACGTTGCCACATGTCACCGCCTCGTTTGAACAGCAGGCTGCACAGACCGTATAGCCAGACCGCGATGTGGGCTGTGGTTTCAGCTTTTTCCAGAGGGCGCAGCAGCACGGCCAATGTCTCCTCAAGCAGGGAGTATGCCGGCGCGGACAGGTTTACGCGGCATTGTTCAAGCAGAGCGGCTGCATCCACAAAGCGGTCGCCTTCCATCATCAGGCTTTCCATGTGGCGCAGCCCCTCGCGCAAAAAGACGGTTTCTCCGTTTTCGTCTTGCAGGGAGAGGGCGTTCAGGCAGGGCTGGCGCAGCATTTGCCGCATGTCCCGCCAGTAAAAGCGCCCATCCTCGGAGCGTACGCGCAATTGGAAGAGATTCTCCAGCAAACGGCACAGAGAGGAGCGCTTGAGCGGGTACCCCATGGACACGTTGACATCTTTGTCGGGCAGATGGTGCAGCACCGGCATGAGCAGGGCATTGTCCGGCAGCACGACGGCCGTGGATGCGGTGTAACGGGGATCGCGCAGTGTTTCGCGCAGAGCCTCAAGCTGGGAATGGCAGTCATAGCCGGCAAAAAAGAAATAACGTGGCCCATCAGCTTTTTTCGGCATGGGCGCGCCGGCATGGGCGCGGGCTTTCCAGCGGGCCAGCCAGTTTTTGTGTTCGGCGCAGGACCAGTGTATTTCCGCGCCGTCAACCAGGCCTGCATCGCTGTGCAGGCAGATGTGCGCTCCCTCTTCCCACAGGCGGCGGAGCATGGCTTCTTCTGTGCCGGTCAGCATATAAAAGCCCGCCGCCAGCACCGGCCTGCCCGGAGCCGGGGCGAGAGGCAAAGGCAATGGCGCGGCCCGCGCGGCCCGCGCCGCGCGTGAGAAAGTGAGGCCGGGGCTTGTCCAGCCGCGTTCATCAAGGGCCGCAAGCCAGGCTTCGGCAATGCGGCCCAGCGCGCCCAATAGCGCTGCAGCTGTGGGAGAAGCTTCCACTTCGGCGTGGATGATGTCCTGCGCGGTTACATCCTGACGCAGCAGCTCTTCCAGCAAATTGACAAGACGCATACCCCAGGGGAGAAAAAGCGCCGTATCCATGTCGGCCAGGCGAGCCACGGTTTTGTCGTCCCGTCCCAGGCTTTTGAGGCAGGCGTGGACAAGGGCCGCCTGATCCAGTGGGCCGACCATACGCAGTGGCCGTTTTTCTTCGGAGGCGCTCCACATTTCGGCGATTTCCCCAATGGTGAGCGTCTTTGGGCAGGTGGTTCCGTCAAGGTCATGGAGATGTCTGAGATAGCGCTTCGGGCGGTTGTTGGGCACGATGAGCAATATCCGCTCGGGCCCATCCGGATTCAGGCCATCGGCCAGAGCCTTGATGGCCGGCAGAAAGGGCAATTGGCGGGGAAAAATCAGAAAAGGATTCCGGGTCATGCTCATGCCCAATCCGGCCAATCCTGTTGAAGACCGGGCGACTCAACAGGCTGTTTTTCCAATGCTTCAAGTTTTTTTAATGGGGTACGGAAAATCTTCAAACGTGGCAGCCAGTTCATGGGTCGCCAGTCTTCAGCGGTTTTTTGCCGGGCCGGGGCGGTGGAAGGCGCGTCGGATCTTGTCGTGACGTTCGCCCCTGTTTCGAGCCTTTGGCCGCGCTTGTATGGTGGGACGAAACCCGCCGCCCGCCAGAGGGCATCCATGCCTTTAGTAAGGGAAGGCTTTCCTTCCCGCGTCCGGACGGAGGAGCGGAAGAAGTAAAGTTCCTCTCTGGCGCGGGTCAGAGCCACATAGAGCAGGTGCAGATTCTCCCGTGCCTGCCGCGCGCAAGCCAAATAGTAGGGAGCGCCCAGGCTTTTGCGTACCGGTGCGGCCAGATGGAGGCCGCCCGCCTGAAGCGGCGCGGGCTTGCCTTCGCCGCCCACAGTAAAGTTTGTCCAGGGCAGAAAGACAACCGGCGCTTCCAATCCCTTGGATTTGTGTATGGTCATCACGCGCACGGCATCCATGTTTTCCGGCATGGGAACTTTTTCTTCTCCACCTGTTCTTCGCCAATGGGAGAGAAAGGAGGCCGTGTCGCCGAGGCCTTTTTCCTCCGCGCTGTAGAGCACTTCCATAAAACGGCGCAGAAATGTCCGCGCTTCCGGGAAACGCGCTTCCACATCCAGCCGGGCAAACCATTCCTGCACAATGTCGTAAGGACTCATCAAGTTGGATTGGGCATGAAAGGGCGCAAAAAACACTCTCCACAGTTCCGGTCTTGCCTTTTGGAAGCTTTTGTAAAGAGGGCCTGGGGCGGGGGTAAAATTGTGCGCCTCTTCCCAGGCGAGGCCGGCTTCATGGTGTTCCCGCACTATGGAGCCGGTGAGGGCCGTCCAAAAGGCGATATCGTCGTCGGGATTATCCAGAAAGGCCAGCAGGGCCACTGTTTGCACGATGAGCGGATGCGCGGCCAGCAGGAGACTGTTTTCCGTAATAACGGGAATCCCTTCCCGCGTCAGCCGTTCGGCTACGGAGGATGCCTGGACGTTGCCCCGGGTGAGCACCAGCACATCGGACAATATTCTGCGCGGGGCGATATCCCGCCGCAGAATATCGACCAGACGCGTGAGCACGGCCTCAGCCAGTTCATCCATTTTGTCGGCCTCAATAACCTCGGTCAGCACAAAACCCCTGTCTCTGTCGTCCGGTGTCTGCTGGCCGCAGTCGGCGAAGGAATCACGGACCTTGCCGGCGGAAGCCCGCAGAATGTCCGGCGGTGTGTCTGGCGGGAGCATGGCCTCCATGACGCGCAGAGCGGTTTCCGGTTCTTGCAGGGGGGAGAATAAAGCGTTGTTGTGGGCCACAATTTCCCGGCGGCTGCGCCAGTTAAAGGGCAGAATCCGCCGTTCCGCTTCGGGAGCGAGGCAAGTCAGGGCAGGATCCGCAAACACGGCCTCGAAAAGGTCCGGCTCACCCCCACGCCAGCCGTAGATGGATTGCTTGACATCCCCCACGCAGGTCAGCGTGCCGCCGCGCGCGAGAGATTCCCGCACCAGCGGTCTCAAGGTCTGCCATTGCTCGCGGCTGGTATCCTGGAATTCGTCCAGCAAGAAGTGTCGCAGACGGCTGCCGAGGCGGCAGAGGGCATCCGGCACGCCGTTTTTTCCGTGCAGGGCTTTCCGGGCAAGGCTTGGGGCCAACAAGGCCGGCAGATTGCCTTCATTGGCGAGATTGCTCATAAAGGCCAGAGCAAGGGTTCGCGCCAGATCGACAAAAGGGCGGAGTTTCAGAGCTTCTTTAAGGGCGACCTGTTCTTGGCGGACGGCCAGAGCTTCTCTAAGGCTGGTGAAAGCCGCCTCGGCCGACGGCGGCAGAGCCGCATTTTTGCGAAATAACCCGGCAGCCGTGTTTTTTTGCAGGTACTTGGAAGAATAATCCGTCTCGCCCTTTGCCGCCCGCTCCACGGCATCCAGAGCCTGAGCGAGCCAGGGCAGCCTGTATTCCTCCCCCGTCGCAAGCATGTTTTGCGCGGCTTCGGCGACGTCTTCGCGTATTTTCTCCAGGCGATTGCTTATCTCTTCCACGGCGCTCAGATTATCGTAATCTCCGGCCAGGGCGGCATCAAAAAGATCACGCAGGCGTTTAAGCAGCTTTTCTCCCGCCAGAAAACCGCCGCTGGCGCTTTGCACGGCAATGACGGCGCAGGCTTTGCCCAGAAGTTTCCGCATCGCTTTGTCGCCCTTGGCGGCGTGCTCAATCAGCGTGTCCAGATACGGGGCAAGGGCTTCTTCCGAGGAAAAAACGGCTTTGAAGTCCGGAGGCAGATTCAGATCCAGAGCGGCGGCGCGGACAATGAGATGCACCAGGCTGTCGATGGTACGGATGTTGAGGGCGGTAATATCCCGAACGATTTCGTTTACCCAGGTACGCGCCGTTTTCGGGTGCATGTCGGGGACAATCGTCTGTCTCTGCCCAAGGGCGGCGAGTTTCAGATGACGGATTACCCTGTCCCGCATCTCCTGGGCCGCCGCGTTGGTAAAGGTGACGGCCAGAATGTCGTTCAGGCCGGAGCCTGATTCGTTTCCGGAGAAACAGGCCGCGCGGACACGCCCGCCAGGGCTGTTTTGAGCCAGGAGCCGCAGAAAGCGCCCGGTCAGTTCAAATGTTTTGCCGGAACCGGCGGAAGCCTTGATTTGCGTGAGACGCGGCACAATGCATTTTCAAATAGCATTGTAGCCTGCTTTGTGTCAAATGGCCACTGCCCCGTGCTCCCCCCGCCGCTATCCATTGACGCGCATTGGAAGCGGCACATATAGTGCGTGTGCAAATCCGTCGGAGAAGACATTCGGAGGCGATATGCGGATGATCAAACTGGCCGTCAACGGAACTCTGATGCGGGGACTGAAATTGAACGGCAATCTTGTGAAAGCGGGGGCTGTTTTTGTGAAAGAGGCCATGACAGAGCCTTGTTATCGCTTATGGTCCATAGACGATATTCATCCGGCCATGAAAAAAGTCCTTGAAGGCGGGGAGTCCGTCGAGGTGGAAGTGTGGGATGTGCCTGCCGTCGGCCTTGCCGGGATTTTGCTGCAAGAGCCTCTGGGTCTCTGTATTGGTCTTGTGAAACTGGCGGACGGAGAAGCCGTCCTGGGCGTCATAGGAGAAGACTTTTTGATTAGAAGCCGCGGTAAGGAAATAACTTCTTACGGTGGCTGGCGGTCCTACATGGCTGGGCCGGAATATGGCGGCTGAGAGGATCGGCCGGGTGGTTTCGGCATGGCTTCAAGCAGGCTTTTGCCGTATCCGCTGGCCGGATTGCTGAACAACTGCTCAACCGGAGCGTATTCGACCGTTTTTCCGCGCAGCATCACAAGAATATTGTCGCACAGCAATTTCAGCACGCTTAAATCATGTGACACAAAAATCATGCTCAGGCCAAGATTGCGTTTTAAATCATCCAGTAAAGTCAGTATCCGGCCCTGAACGGAAACATCCAGAGCCGTGGTGGGTTCGTCAAGCAGGATAAGGTCCGGTCCGGGCGCAAGGGCCCTGGCGATGCCCACTCTGGCTTTTTGACCCCCTGAGAGTTGGTGGGGAAGGCGAGACAAAAGCTCGTGCGGCAGTTGCACGAGGTCGGCCAGCTCATAAACCCGTTTTTTTATCTCCTCTTTCTTCCTCATGCCGCAAAGGGCGCGTAGCGGATCGGCGATGGAGGAAAAGGCCGTGAAACAGGGGTTGAGGCTGCTGTCCGGATCCTGAAAAACCATCTGTATTTTTTTACGCAGGGGATGAGAGGCGAACAGGTGGGGAGGCCACAGGCTTATGGTTTTGTTTGACATGTTGATATAGCCGTTTTCCCCGTTCGGCCCTGGGCTGACGTCCGACAGGCGGGCGATCATGCGGATGAGCGTCGATTTGCCGGAGCCGGATTCGCCGGCGATGCCGAGACATTCGCCTCTTCTCAGGGTGAAACCGACGTCGCTGACGGCATAAGAACCGCTTTTGAGGTCAAAGCTCTTATAGATATGTTCCACACTCAGCAGGTGCGTCAGCATCAGGGGCAAGCCTCGTCGGGTATGCCGCGCGCCTGATCCAGGCTGTGCATCAGGCTCGGCGTGGAAGCAAGAAGGCGCCGGGTGTATCCGGCGGAAGGAGCGTTCAACAGGGCCAGGGGCGCGCCGCATTCAAGCAGTTGTCCGTATCGCATCACCGCCATGCGGTCACTGTACTGAAAGGCCAGGCCAAGGTCATGGGTGATGAAGAAAACTCCCATGCCTTCCCTGGTCATATCCTTGAGCAAATCGAGAATGGCCTTTTGCGTGACGACGTCCAGGCCCGTTGTCGGCTCGTCGGCGATGAGCAGTTTCGGTTCGCGCGCCAGAGCCATGGCAATGAGTATGCGTTGGCATTGCCCGCCCGACAGTTCAAAGGGATATGCCGCCCAGCAGTGCCCGGCGTCCTTGATGCGCACTTTGTCCAGAAGATCCAGGGATTGTTTTTTATATTCCCGGCCGGACAATCCGGGGGAGGTCGCCTGCAGGACATCGCAAATCTGTCTGCCCGCTTTGCGTATGGGGTTGAGCGCCGTCATGGGATACTGAAAAATCATGGACATGTCCGGCGGCCTGATCCAGCGTGAACGTGCCCTTTGCCCGTCAAGCAGAATCTCGTTCCGCCAGGAGACGCTCCCGGAGGAAACGCGGCCGCTGTTTTCCAGCAGACCCATCATGGTCAGCCCGGTTACGGATTTGCCTGAACCGGATTCGCCGACCAAGCAGAAGAATTCCCCCCGCCCGATGGAAAAACTTATGCCGCGAACGGCCTGTGTCGTTCCGGAGCGGGTGTGAAAATCCACGCACAGGGAATTGACCTCAAGCAGTGGCGTGCTCATGCTCTTTTCCTCGGGTCGAATATGTCGCGCAGGGCGTCTCCGAGAAAGTTGAAGCACAGTACCGCGAACATCAGGGCAAGACCGGGAAAGAGAACCGTCCACCATTCGCCTGAAACAATGTACTGGGCGCCTTCGGCCACCATGATTCCCCACTCGGCGTCGGGCGGCCTCACTCCAAGTCCGATGAAGGAAAGGCCGGCGGCGTTCAGAATGGCCCAGCCCATGTTCAGCGATGCCTGTACCATCAGCGTCGGCAGTATGTTCGGCAGGATATGGACAAAAATTACACGTGGGCCGCTGTTGCCGGAAATCATGGCCGCTTCGACAAATTGGCTGTTTCTGCGGATATTGACTTCTGTTTTGGCCACGCGCACATAGAAGGGCAGATTTATGATCGCTGTGGCGTAAACGATATTGCTCACGGAATTGCCCAATGCCGCCACTATGGCCATTGCCAGGACAAAAAGGGGAAAGGCCATGATGGTTTCCACGAGTCTTGTCACGGCCATATCAATTATGCCTCCGTAGTAGCCGGCCATTGCGCCGAAAATGGCGCCCGCCGCCAGGGAGAGCAGCACCGCGCCGAAGGCTATGCCCAAATCCATGCGGGCCGCCGTCAGCACCCGGCTGAAAATATCCCGGCCCACGTGGTCAGTTCCGAACAAATGGGTTTTTGACGGGGCGGACAGGATTTCGGAGGAAGTGGACAAGGGGCTGGATTGGGCAAGATATGGGCCGAATATCGCCAAAAAACAGAGGAGCGCCATGCCCGCCAGAGCTGTCAAGGCAAGACGGTTGCGTTTCAGCGTAAAGGCGGCGTGGGCGGCAAAACCGTTCACAGCCCCATCCTTATCCGGGGATCCCCCAGAATCTGGAGCAGATCGACAGCCAGATTCACCAGCACGTAGAGGATGCCCATAACCAGCACAAAGCCCTGTACGGCCGCGTAGTCGGAAATGATCAGCGCTTCCAGGGCGAATGAACCTATTCCGGGCCAGGAGAAAACTTTTTCAACAAGTACGTTGGCGCCGAGGGTAAAGGAAAAAACCATTCCCAGAGTTGTGAGCACCGGCGCCAGGGCATTGCGCAGGGCGTAGCTGATAATGATTTTGCGGCGGGGCAGATTGACGGCTCTGGCGGTGCGGATGAAATCCGCCGAGAGTACGGAAAGCATGGAGGCGCGGGTCATGCGCGCCAGAGGGGCCATTGCGAAGAGCGCCAGCGTAAGCGCGGGGAGCAGTATCTGGGTGAAGGCCGCTTTGAATGTTTCAAAGTCGGTGGCCAGCAGGCTATCCAAAAGGTAAAATCCCGTCACATCCGCCGGGTTTGGGGCAAAGGCGGGGAGGCGTCCCAGCGGAGCGGGCGACAGGCCCAGCAGGTAATAAAATATGTACACCAGCATCAGTCCTGAAAAAAATGTCGGCATGGATACGCCCAAGGTGGAGAGCAGGCGGCAGAGGTTGTCTACCGGCGAACCGGGGCGAAGGGCAGAGGCTATCCCCAAGGGCACGGCGGCTGCCACTGCCATGAACAGCCCCAGGAAGGTAAGCTCCAACGAAGCCGGCAGTCTGGTCAGTATTTCGTATGTGACGGGCTGCCCGGTAGTCCAGGAAGTCCCCCAGTCGCCATGCGCCATGTCCCGGATATAAAATATGAATTGCTCAATCAGGCTTTTATCCAGACCCAGGCCGCGCCGGATTTCTTCTATGGCGGCCGGGTCCGCCGACGGCCCGGCAAGAAAGGCGGCCGGGTCGCCGGGCAGCGCCCTTGCGAGAATAAAGGTGAAGACCAGCACTCCCAGCAGATTGGGCAAGGCGAACAGAAGGCGTTTGCATATAAAACGGAACATGGCATATCATCCGCGCAGGCAAAGTGTTATTTTTTGCGTATGCTCCGGTAGTCTATCTGGCGGTGAAACCAGTAAACATACCCGTCAACGCCCGGTTGCATGGCCGCGTCAAGGCTGGGCTGATAAAGCGGCAGGCGCGGGGCGTCAGCGACAGCTTTGGCGATGCAGTCAATGATGCTCTTGTCGTAACTCTTTTTGTTCTCGGCAAAGCGGGCCGACTCAATATAGGCGTCCATTTCCCGGTTCTGGTAGGACATGGTGTTGAAAACTCCGTTCTGGCTGTGATAGTTCCAGAAAAAGAAGTAATCGGCGTAGTTCAGCCAGCCGCCCATGTTATCCACCAGCAGGGGCATATTCTTTTTTGCCATTTCGGAGCGCCAGTTGGCGGCGGGGATTTTTTCAATCCTGGTTTCAACGCCGATTTTTTTCAAATTTTCCTGGAGCAGCAGAGCGGCCGGTTCTCCCCAGGTGGCTGTGCCCAGATTGAAGGACAGGGTCGTCGTGAATCCGTTGGGAAAACCAGCTTCAGCCAGGAGTTCTCTGGCTTTTGCAATATCTGTTGCAAAGGCGTAGGGCTGTATCCATCGCGCTGTGGCGGGTCTGGCGGAAGTCGCGCCGAACAGGGCAAATCCGCGTCCGTATGCCGACGCCTTGAAAATTTCCTCATAGGGAACGGCGTAACTTATTGCCTGGCGTACTTTCAGGTTGTCAAAGGGTGGCTTGGTCACATTCATGTCCACAAACCACATGCAGTTTTCGATGGGCATGCCTTCCACCCTGATTTTTTTGTTCTCCAGCAAGGCCGCCGCGTCTTTTGGAGACAGGTCGAAGGATATGTCCACATCGCCTTTTTCCAGCATGGCTCGCCGCGTTGAAGCCGAAGGAACAACACGTTCAACGACTGTTTTGATGGCCGGCTTTTCCCCGCTTTTCCACTGCTCGAAGCGCTCATACACTGTCTGCACGCCGGGTTTGAATTCTCGCACTGTGTATGCGCCTCCGCCGGCATCATTGTTTTTGAGCCATTCC
The DNA here is from genome assembly GCA_031280915.1 of Desulfovibrio sp. Taxonomy (GTDB): domain Bacteria; phylum Desulfobacterota; class Desulfovibrionia; order Desulfovibrionales; family Desulfovibrionaceae; genus Desulfovibrio. The sequence goes on from JAITGC010000026.1 coordinate 20,789, forward strand.
ATGGCCCAGGGGTCTTTTTCGGTGGCGTGTTTTCTGGCGAGTCTGGAGTTGATGATAGCCGGCACAGGGGTGCCGATGTCGGGCAGGGACAGTTTGTCCTTGCGAGGCAGCGTCACCTGGAAGGTATGGGCGTCAATTACGGCGAATTGTTCAGATCTGGTCATGGAGCCGGCGTTCATTTGAAAGGTTGGAAAACCTCCGACAGACACGGCCCTGTCGAATGACCATTTAACGTCTTCAGCCGTAACCGGCGTTCCGTCGTGAAATACGGCATTCTTACGGAGATGGAAGACAATCCGCGTGCCGTCGGGAGAAACTTCCCAACTTTCGGCGAGTTCCGGCGCCATTTGCTGAAAATCATATTTGAGGGCGCCCGACGCGTCGGTCATTTTGCCGTATGTCAGGAGGCGGTCATAGACGTTCCAGGACAAGCCGTAGGCGGGCCTGTTCGTTCCCATGCCCATGATGTCCATGGAGTTCGGCCCCTGTTCGCGGACAACCAGCAGGGTCTCGTCGCGGGGGGCCGCCTTGGCGGCGGAAACGGCGAACATCAGGATTACGGCGCTGGCCGCCAGACGAAGCACTGATTTGCGCAATTTCATAACAACTCCTTGGAAAAGAATTCGATGCCCGCATATCAAGTGACGTAACAAGAAAACGATATTCCGGCATAACAAGAAGTATGCCAGATGGCGGCGTGGCGTGGCTCTGCTAAATAAATTAACAGTACAAGGTAGTTATATTAATTTGCGAAAGAGAGAGAGGATGGCCTGACTTGTAAAAAAGACAAATTTGTACTTTTCAGCTTATTATGATTGCAATAATCGACAGAAAAGTAATTTCTTGTCAGGGGCCGGGCTTTCAGTTTTCATACCGCACATTCGCCAGGGAGCGGAGGCGAGTCAGATTTCCGGCAACATGCCCTTGAGCCTCTCCTGACCGGTGGATTCCAGCACGGCCCGCCACAGATCGGAATAGATGTTCAGAGTACGGCGTTTGCGCGTCACCAGTTCCAGGGGCAGGTGCACATAGCGGCCCTGCAGTTTGGCGATAACCATGTCCGTGCGACCGGCCATGGCCGCGTGCACGGCATACTGCCCCAGGAAACCGCAATACACCTTGTCGTTGGCCACAGCCGGCACGGAGCGGATGATGTAGCTCGGATCAATGTATTTTACGGAATGGGGTATGCCGCGCGCGTCAAAATAGGTTTTTATCTCCCGGCGCAGCAGGTCGGCGATGTCTCCCAGCACCGGGTTGCCAGAAGCGTCGGTATCGGTGCTTTTGGCGAGCAGGTGTTGCCCCGCTCCTTCGGCGATGACGATGACCGCGTGCTTGCGCGAGAGCAAGCGTTGTTCCAGGGCAGGCAAAAGGCCGCCTTCGTCTTCCAGCGTAAAGGGAGTTTCGGGGATCAGGACAAAGTTCACATCCTTGAGGGCAAGGGTTGCGCGCGCGGCGATAAAGCCGGACTCCCGCCCCATGAGTTTGACCAGGCCAATGCCGTTGGGCGCGCCGCAGGCTTCGGTATGGGCGCATTCAATGGCTTCCGTGGCTTTGAAGACGGCGGTTTCAAAACCGAAGGACTGGGGAATAAAGTTGATGTCGTTGTCTATGGTTTTGGGGATGCCGATAACGGCTATCCTGAGACCGCGTTTGCGCACTTCTTCGCTGACGGAAAGGGCCGCGCGCATGGTTCCGTCCCCGCCGATGATGAACAGCGCGTTGACGTTGCAGCGTTCCAGGGCGTCTACAATTTCCTCCGCTGGTTGCGGCCCCCGCGAGGAACCGAGCATGGTCCCGCCAAAGCGGTGAATATCCGTCACCAGGGAAGGCGTAAGTTCCATGAGGCGGTGCTTGTATTTTGGAATAAAACCTTCCAGGCCGTAGGGAATGCCGAGCACCGAGGGCACGTTGTAGGCGTGGAAGGCTTCCATCACAATGGCGCGGATGACGTCGTTGATGCCGGGGCAAAGGCCGCCGCAGGTCACAATGGCGCATTTCGCGCGGCTGGGGTCAAAATAGAGTTTCTTGCGCGGGCCGGCGGCTTCAAAGGAGTTGTAGGTGTGGCTCTCGCTGCCGTCACTCAGTTCGTCGTCCACAAAAATCCGGAAGCGCATATCGTCGGCCCAGGTGCGATAGGGCAGGTGCGAATCAAGCTTGCACGGCCCGAGGGTACGGATGGCGGTGCTGACGGCGTGTTCCTGGTCGTTGTTTTTTTTCATGGCAGGCCTCGCGGATCTGTGTTCGGTTGCTTGAGATTTTTGCCTCGTCTTTTTATACTGGTTTATTAACCTCGCCGCAAGAGAAGCCGCCCTCACCGGAAAATTCCGGGAGCATTTTTTTGGAAAGAAAGCCTTGGGAGTGTTTATGCCCGTTATTCGCAAGAGTTTGCTGCAATTGATATTTTCGGGTGCATACCTGCTGCGCTGGAACGACAAGCTCCGTCCCTCGGAACTTACGGAAATCGACAAACAGGCTCACAAGATGCTTGTGGCCTGCGCCCTGTGGCATGAAAACGCCGCTCCCCTGCCCGAGGCAAGTCGGCTGGAATTGGCGAGAGAGGTCATTGAAGGCGGTCTTTTTGACTATTTTTACCGCCTTGTCATCACCGACATCAAACCGCCGGTTTTTTACCGCATCAAGGAAAATCCGGAACACTACCGCCTTTTGACGGACTATGTGCTCGCCAGGCTTGAGCCGCTTCTCTCCCCGTTGGGGTCGTTTTGGGAGCGCTGCCGCGCCTGGTGTCGTGCGGAAGAGGAAAACACGCCCGCCCGCCGTATGCTTGCCGCGGCCCATCTTTTTGCCTCCCGCTGGGAATTCGCCCTCATTAAGCCCTTGAACGGCTTTGACGACGAAATGGAGGACATTGCCCGCTCCTTTGAAGAGCGGCTGGACAGCTTCAGGGACATCGCCGGCGTGAACGCCCTGCTGGCCCCCAGGTCGGCTCTTGCCGGTTTTGCCAATCTTTGCGGGCAGTTGCGTTTCCAGATTCGTTGGACGCAGGCGCCGCGCATCCCTGCCACGTCCGTGCTCGGACACATGTTCGTGGTGGCGGCCCTGGCCTATTTTTTCAGTCTGGCCGTCGGGGCCTGCCGCACACGCGCGGCCAACAATTTTTTCTGCGGGCTTTTCCACGATCTGCCGGAACTGCTGACCCGCGACATCATTTCGCCGGTCAAACAATCGGTGAGCGTTTTGCCGCTCATATTGAAGGAATATGAGGAAGAAGAGCTTGAGCGACGTATTTTCCGGCCTCTGCGCCAGGAGGGTTTCACCGCTTTGGTGGAGCGGATTTCTTATTATCTCGGGCTTGAAGTCGGCTCGGAATTCCGCGAAAGCGTGCGGGAGGGCGGCAGTGTGGTGAGGGTGGAGGGTTTCGGCGCCCTGCAGGCGGGCTATAACGCCGACGCCCTGGATCCCAAGGATGGGGAGATGATCAAGGTCTGCGACTGGCTGGCCGCTTTTCTGGAAGCCCACAGCTCCATTCGTAACGGTGTTTCCTCCCCGCATCTGCAGGAAGCGCTGGCCCGGCTCAAGGCGGATCTGCTCAAAAGCCCACTGGAATGCCTGGGCCTCGGCTCCCTGCTGGCGGATTTTGATTGAAAAATTTTTTTGAAAAATCTTGCTATTTCCATTGCAATCAGATAAGAAATTCTTCACATAGCGGGAGTGAACTTCCGTTTTTTTCTGAGCTGGACCACCTGCTTCAGGCAAATGGTATGAAGACACAAGCAAAGTGAATTGTCCGTTCTGCGGAAAAAATCCGTAGAGATTGAAACCATCCAGCCTTGGCCTGATTTTTGCACACACATTAACAACACGCTAACGCGCTTTTCACCAGAAACAGCGCGGTTTTTTCCATTTCAAAGCGGCCCTGTCTCCCGAAGGAAACAGGGCCGCTTTGATGTTTCTTCCGAAGCCAGCCATAAACTACGACATAAAACATACAACAAGGATAGTCGTTATGAGGAAGAGAATGTTTCCCTTCGACGTGTTTTGTCTGGCCTTCTGTCTGTTGCTCATTGCTGTCGCTACGGCGCAGGCGGCGGATGTCGGCAAGGTCATCACTCTGGTTCCGGGCGCAACCGTGACGCGGGAAGGACAAAAAGAAGATCTGCGGCGGCATTCCCCTCTTCGCGTGTCCGACTCCATCAGCACAAATGCCACGGGCCGGGTACGCATCCTCTTCAATGACGACAGCACGGTTGATTTGGGCGCGAACACCATCCTGAACATGCGCGAGTTCGCGGACAGCGGGGCAAAATCCGTTTTCAACGTCCATCTGCTGCAAGGCGTTGCCCGCGTGATCACGGGCAAGATTGTGGAACAAAACCCCGGCGGCTTTGCCGTCTCCACGCCCGAAGGCACCATCGGGATTCGCGGTACCATTGTCAGTGTGCGCACCAGCAACAAAACGACTACGGTCTATGTGGAGAATACCACTCGCGCGGTGTACGTCAACAACATCAATGTGCCGGGCGGGCAGAAGATCACCATTCCCGGCGATGCGGTTCGGCCTGAACCCATTTCGCCCCAGGATCGCCGCAATCTTGGCCGGGAGCTGGCCTTTCGCGGCGGAAGCGGGGTAGCGGCTGCCGCTCCTGAACCTTCGGGAGACGATTCCATTCCCGCAGGACGGAGCCACTTGAGCGTGGCGGACAGCCTGATTCCCCCGGACACGCCCCTGACGGACATCGCTTTGGGCACACAGGCCCTGGGGGATTCCCTGGCTGCCGCCGTTACGCCCACAACCGGTCATGTGGAGGGTACCGTATCTTCCGCGGCTTTCAGCAATAGTTTTTCCGGCGCGTTCAGCTTTCACGTGAACCTCTCCTCCGGAGCCATTGCCAACGGAAGTTTCGCGGGAAATGGCGTATTGAGCGGCGGCACATATGCAGGCAATTTTGCCGTCAATCTCGCCGGCGGCACGGGAACGGCCAATGCAACAATGTTTCTGATGGATTCCTTCGGCGCCGGAACGGTCACTCTGGGTGGAGTTCCGCAGCCTACCTACACTTTTGTCAAGGGAGGCGTCGACTTGAGGACGCTTGCTTCCGGATCCAGCATGACGGTGCATTACGGTATCGAAGACAGCGGTATGAATTCTTATGATCATAGCAGTGGCACGGGAACCATCACGAAATGATCCTTAATCCGGTGAACGACCTATGAATACTCACTCTGTTCTTGTCATCTTCATGACAGGGATTTTCTTTGCCCTCATCTCTCCCTTTACCGCCATTGCGGATTTGGACTTCTCCGCAAAACAGAAATCGGCCAAGACCTAGGCTGCCGCCGCTCTGCTGGAAAAAGGCGACGCCAACGGAGCCTATGACCTCTATATGCGCCTGCTGCGGGAAAATCCGGACGACGATGCCGTAAACTTGGGGCTGGCCCGGTCCGCGACCGGAGCGAAGCGTTTCAATCTGGCCGTCATCGCCTATGAAACCCTTCTGGAGAAATATCCGGGAGAGGCCGGACTCTACGGTGAACTGGCCCATGTGTACATGTTGCTGGGCGATCGTGAGAGCGCCGAGCGCAGCGCGGCCATGATGCGTTCCCTGAGCGGCGGCGCCACGGAGGAAATCTCCCGTGCCCTGGATATTCTGGAAGATCGCTATAGTCTGTTCCAGATTCACGGGAACATCCGGGCCGGGATTCTCTATGACTCGAATGCCAACCTGGGACCGGATTCCGATACGATGGATATCGGCAACTGGCGGGTGAAAGTGGAAGACGCGAAGAAAAAAGAGAGCTTCGGCGCGTATTTCGGGGCGGATCTGGATTTTGCCCGGCGTTTTTATCGGGACAGCCCCTGGCATGTGGTGGGCGAGGTGCGGGCTTTCTGGCGCGGCAATGAAAAGAGTGCCCTTGATACGCTGCACAGTCGCGAATCGCAGTGGGGGCGGGCAGCCGTCGGCCTGCGCCGTATGACCGCCACAACGCTTGCTGAAATGCGGTTCAAGGCGGAAATTTTTGATTACGATTTTTATCAGAACGTGTCTGCCTTCGGCCCGGAAGCAACCTTTCTCTGGGCGGCAAAGCCCGCCTTCCACCTGATCACCAGGGGCGGCATCGACAGGCGCGTTTACTCCCGCAATTCTGACCGCAACGGCGCGTATGGCTGGATCGGTGAATACGCCCGGTTTTTTTTCGGCGCGGACAACCATGAGCTTCTTGTGGGTGGGCGCTTTCTCGGAGCTTCCGCCAACAGAAGCGATTACGGCTATGCCGGGTGGGAAGGCACGGCCCGTCTTTTGTTCAAGCTGCCTTACGGGTTCGAGTTTGCCCCCTTCGCGGCCTATACATGGGAAAACTATAACGGCCCGGCGACAGTGCTGGAGACCGGAAATCGCCGGGACGAGCGCCTGCGCCTGGGCGGCGGCCTGACATATCGCATTGACGAATCCTGGTCGGTGGAACTCAATTACCAGTACAGCGAAAATAACTCCACCAGCAATCTCTATGACTATAAACAGCACTACATCAGTTCCGGCATGATTTGGAACTTCTGAACAGCGTCTGCCTGGAGACAGTATGGAAGTCATCATGCGGGGAGTGCGGGGCAGCATCGCCAACCCCGCTCCGGACACGGCCTTTTATGGGGGCAACACCGCCTGCGTGGAATTGCGCACGGACAAGCGGGGCTTTGTTCTTTTTCGACGCCGGAACCGGCCTTCAGGCCGGATATAACCCGACCTCGTCCTGAATGGCTTCATTACCGCATTGCTTTGGCCGTCAAGGGAAATCTCAACGGGAGGGCGGTTTTCAGAGCGGCGCGGACGCGGCGTCGCGTCCGTAATCGTCCTCAAAACGCACAATGTCGTCTTCCCCGAGATAGGCCCCGCTCTGCACCTCAATGATTTCCAGGGGCAGCTTGCCGGGGTTGCTCAGGCGGTGTTTCACTCCCAAGGGGATGTAGCCCGACTGGTCCTCATGCAGCAGCAGGTTTTTTTCGCCGACGCTTATCCGGCCTGTGCCGCGCACCACAATCCAGTGCTCGGCCCGGTGATGGTGCATCTGCAGGGAAAGGGTCGCGCCGGGGTTGACCATGATGCGTTTGACCTGAAAACGGTCGCCCAGGGCCAGGGTTTCATACCAGCCCCAGGGCCTGAACACGCGCAAATGGGTGTCTTTTTCCGCGCGGCCGTCACGGGTGAGGCGCCCCACGATACTTTTGATTTCCTGGGCGCGGGCTTTGTCGGCTACCAGAACGGCGTCGCCCGTTTCCACAACCACCACGCCGCTCAGGCCCAGGGCCGCCACAAGGCGGCCGCTGGAGTGCAGATAGCTGTTTTTCACGGACTCGGCGAGCACGTCGCCCACCAGCACATTGCCTCCGGTATCCTTGTTCGCGTTGAGATACACCGATTCCCAGGAACCCAGGTCGCTCCATCCGGCGTTGAGCGGCGTCACGGCCGCAAGGGCCGTTTTTTCCATGACGGCATAATCAATGGAATCCGACGGGCAGGCGGCAAAGGCCTTGGCGTCCAGCCGTATGAAATCCATATCCGTGTGCCGCTTTGCAAAGGCTTCGCGGACACAGGCATGGATGCGCGGGGCATGGCGCTCCAACTCGGCCAGATAGAGACGCGGCGTGAAGCAGAACATACCGCTGTTCCAGTAAAAACCGCCTTGGGCCAGCATGGCTTCGGCTTTTCCAATATCCGGTTTTTCCACAAAACGCCGCACGGCGTAGCCGTCCGGCAACTCTTCCCCGCGTTCAATCCAGCCGTAGCCGGTTTCCGCCTTGTCAGGCACAATGCCGAAGGTCACAAGCCTGCCGTCGTCGGCCAGACGCGCGGCCCGGTCCACAGCTTCGGCAAAGGCCGCCTGGTCGCGCAGAGCGTGGTCGGAGGGCAGTGCCAGCAACGGCCCGCTGTCTTCGGCATCCACCCGGCCGTCCAGGCTTTCCGGGGTACCTAGGGCGGCCAGGGCCGCTACGGCAATGGCGGGTGCGGTATTGCGTCCTTCGGGTTCCAGGATGATGATCGCGGCCGCGAAGCCGGCGGCTTGCAGTTGCGCGGCCGCCAGAAAGCGCTGTTCTTCATTGCAGACAATGATAGGGGCCGCCAAATCGGGCAAATCCCGTATGCGGTTCAGGGTGTCGCCGAAAAGGCTGTGGCCGCCCAGATCCATGAACTGTTTGGGATACAGGCTGCGGGAGAGGGGCCAGAGGCGGGCGCCTGACCCGCCGCACAGTATTACGGGACGCAATGGCATGGTATACTCCAAAAAAACGGTTTGTCGTGAGCGGGACGGGCGCTTGCGGGGCGCCGGCGGAATTTTCCGGCGTCAGGGCGTGGCGGATTTTTTGCCGCGCAGCACGGGTTTGCCCAGGCGCATATCTTCCATAAGCCGCGTCACTTCCGCCGCGCGTTGCTCGGTGCCGCGCAAGAGCACAAACACCAGCAGGTTTTTGCCGTCGCGCCGCATCCTGGTGCGCAGGCCACGCCCTTCCAGACGCTGGCGAAGGGCGTCGGCATTATCTTCGTCCCTGAGGGCGGCCACTTGAAAAACATAATCATACATGCCGTCTTGCGGCAAGCTTTGAACGGGTTTGATTTGGGCCTGTCCGCCGGGGGAAGGGGCGGGATGTTCCGGCAGGGGCTTCACCGGGTCCAGGGCTTTACTTCGTTGAGCGGCGCTGGGGGAGTCTTTCAAGGCTGAAGAGAAACGCAGTTCTTCAGGGGTAAGAATTTTGTCCAGCTCCTGGGGCGGACTTGGAGGAGCGGCCGTTTCCTGCGGCTCCGGCTGCCGCTCCAGACTTGCCCTGCCGCGCATCACCCCCGCCAGATAAGCCAGGGCGACGATGACCACAGCCAGAACACACATGCCCGCCAAGGATGAAAAACGCGGATTCGGATTGAGCCAGGCCCGCGCCTCGCGGGCTTCATCATCCATGTTTTTTTGCCTCTCTGGCCTGTCCAAGCCAGCGGTACCATTGCTCAAGACCTTGGCCGTCGCGGCAGGAAAGCTCAAAAATTTCAAGATTGCCATTGAGTTTGGAGGCAAAGGCCCGCGCGCGGGCGAGGTCGAAATCCACATGGGGCAACAGGTCAATTTTGTTCAGGATCATGACCTTGGCCAGATTGAAGAGCAGGGGGTATTTTTCTGGCTTGTCGTCGCCCTCGGCAACGCTGAGCAGGGCGATTTTAGCGTCTTCTCCGCAGTCGAATTCCACCGGACAGACAAGGTTGCCCACGTTTTCGATAAAGAGAATGTCCAGATCGTCAAGGCTGAGTTCATCCAGCGCCCGGCTGATCATGGCGCTGTTCAAATGGCAGCCGCCTTCGGTATTTATCTGTACGGCCTGCGCCCCGGTGGCGGCCACGCGCTCGGCGTCGTTGCTGGTTTGGAGGTCGCCCTCAATGACGGCCATGCGGAACTTGCCCGTCAAATCGCGCAGTGTGCGTTCCAGCAGGGATGTTTTGCCGGCGCCGGGCGAACTGATGAGATTCAGGGCCAGAATGCCGCGCTCAAGCAGGCGCTTGCGCACCGCGTCGGCCATTTTTTCATTGGCTTCCAGTACATTGCGTATGACAGGAATATGCATCTCGGTTGTTTCCTCAGATTTTTCGTTTCCCGTTTCGGCGGATTTCAAGCCGCTTCAATGCGGCTTAATATCATCTCCTTGCCCTGTTCCACAATATGCCCGAAAAGTTCTCCGCAGCCGGGGCAGGGGGTGACAAGCGCCTCCCGGCTTTCCCCGCCGAAGGTCGCGCCGCACAAGGGGCACTTCAGCCGTAGCGGCAAGCTGACAAGCTCAAGGCGAGCCTGTTCATGGGCGGTGCCCCTTGTGAGCATTTCAAAACAGCAGCGCAACGCTTCCGGCATGACGCCGGCCAGGACGCCGTATTCTATCCGTGCCATGACAAGGCGCGTACGGTTGCAGCGGAGGAGTTCCTCTTCAGCCAGAGAAAGCAGACTCTGGGCAAGGGCCATTTCATGCATGGTCGATATGTATCCCAAAGCGGTGGCCCCGTCAAAGGCTCCAGTTTTTGGATAGTGGTCAAATTTGCCGTGATTTAGCGCCAGGCGCCGGTTTTTCGCTTCGATTATGTGGCTAAGAGCACACGCTCTCGCGATTTTTACGGGCATGTTTTTACAAAAATCAGAGGGCGACCGCGCCAGAAGACGCAACCGCCCTGAAAGAAGAGATGAACCAAGAGCGTCTGATTTACGGATGCACGATAATTTTGATGTTTTCGTCCTTGTTGTTTATCAGTTCAAGGAAGCCCTTTTCAATGATGTCCTCCAACTGGATTCTGCCGGTAATGAGCGAATCGGCCTTGAGTTGGCCGCTGGCCAGCAGGGCGGAAACGCCCTTGAAATCCTCCAGGGTGTAAGCCAGTGTGCCGATAACGCGTTTGTCCGTGCCGCTCAGGCCGAAAAAGTTGAACGCGCTCGGCTCTTCAAAAATGCCCACGATGACAGCGCGGGCCGTATTCCTGATAAGATCGACAGCCAGAGGCCCCGTGTTTTTGTGACCGACGCACTCAAAGGCGACGTCAGCCCCGCTGCCGTTGGTAAGGGCCTTGACTTCGGCCACCACGTCGCATTCCTTGGGATTGAGGATGATATCCGCTCCGCATTCCTTGGCTTTGGTTATGCGCGCTGCGGACTGCTCCAGCACGATGACTCTGGCCGCGCCGGCCGCCTTGGCCGTCATCAGGGTGCCGAGGCCGATGGTGCCCGCGCCGATGACCACCGCCGTCTCGCCGAGGATTGTTCCCGCCATGCGCACGGCCTTGAAGCCCGTCGCCAGCGGTTCGATCACGGCGCCGGCTTCGGGGGAGACTCCTTTCGGCAGCACATAGCACAGTTGCGCAGGCACATTGACGTATGAGGCGAAGGCGCCGTCGTTGTGCAGGCCGGTGAAGGCCAGCTTTTCGCAGACATTGTATTTGCCGTCGCGGCACGGCTGGCATTCGCCGCAGTGCTGACAGGCGTCCGGCGCGACCATGTCGCCGATCTTGAGGTTGTTGACGCCTGCCCCGACTTCTACCACCGTGCCTGTAAATTCATGGCCCAGAATGAGGCTGCCTTGTTTGCCCGTGAGAGGATGAGGCGCGTTGACGGGAATAAAAATGGGTCCGGCGATGTATTCGTGCAAATCCGACCCGCATATCCCGCACCAGGCGACCTTGATTTTCACCCAGCCCGGTTGCGGCGACGGCGGCACCGGCACTGTTTCTACTCTGATGTCTTTCTTGCCATGCCACACCACTGCCCGCATTGTCTCTCCCATAACCACAACTCCTTTTGGTTGAATTTTTCACCTTAAGGGAACCAGATCTCTAGTTATGACAAAAATATAAAGCAATAGTCGTGCCACCTGGAAGCACGTTTTTTTTCTCCCCGGACTTTTACGGGAACAAGGCGACATCACAAAAAAAACAGGCGGCGGCGGTGAAGCGGATTGCTATTTGCCCCTCTGTTCGGAGGGTAAGTGTTCCGATTTGAAACAGTGAATGAAAAGGCGGCTCAATGCGCGAAATCAGCAATTTTGTGCCCTGTCCAGACATTGTGACCATGCCCGGCGGCCCTGGCCGGGACTTGTCCAGGTGTTCCATTTTCGAACAATTTTTATGCGCCGCCGGAACCGTGGTGCGTCGGTCAATCGCAGTGGGTTGGACAGTTGCCTGTCGGCATGGGATTTGCTTGGCGGCAAGGCAGGTATTTGGCGAGAAAGCGCGTGAAGCCCGTGGAACGCCCGTCAGCGGGAACAAGTGTTGGGCGGCGGCAGGTGGCTGTACAGGTGGCAGTGTTGTTGTTGTTTGGGCAACGGTCCTTTGGCTTGTGACTTGAAAAATGAATGGGACTGTGTCCGCAAGGTGCTTATGATTTGGGGGTTCTAAGCACAAAAACCACTTTTTCCGCTGGCCGGCGCCTTGCGGAGCGTAAAGTGGCAGAGCGGCGCCGTCAGGAAGCATTGTCAGTCATCAAACCGGAATGGAGAGGCGCGTATGATTTTTGACAGCAGTATTCTGAACACGGTGGTACTGGCCTTTGTGGGCGGCCTTTTCGGCGCGAGCCTGGGTGGTTTGTGGGTTTTCGTGCTTGATGCCCTGCTGGTTCTTCTGGGCTGTATTGTTGTTTTGGCGGGAGGCTCGGATTTCCTGCTGCTGCAAATAGCCCTGGGGCCTTTGTTCGGCCCCCAGTCAACTTTTTTGGGAGGTTCCATCGCTGCTTCATATGCGGCCGGAATCCGAAAAAATCACCCGGGGGGCAGCGGGCGCGACATTATCTCCCCTCTGTTGGACACCTCCTGGGATGTACTGCTGGTCGGCGGCGCAGGAGCAGTGGTCTGCGCACTGCTGGCCACTGCGGCGCCGCACATTCCCGTATTGAACCGTACCGATACATTGGCCGGGCCAATTATCATTGTGGCCATTATCGGCCGTTTCCTGTTTCATCGTGAAGGTCCCTGCGGCAAGCTGGCATCCATCAAAAAGCTCGGCCTGCTCGGAACCGACGATTACAAGATTTCCTGGGTACCCTGGATGGCGCAGCCTTCGCGTCTCCTGATCGTCGGCGCTTCTGTCGGGGGAATTTCCGGCGCGGTGGCCATGTTCTGTCAGCAGACTTTGCAGCCCATGGTTGAGGCCGGCCGCGTGGCGGCGGTTACGGCCCATATAGTGCCCTATATTTTCTTCTGGGGTGTTTCGGGCATCATGTTGACCGCGATGCAACTGGGCAAGGGCGCCACCCAGAAAATCCCAATCACCCACGGCATGGCAGTCCTTGGAGCGGCGGCCTATCTGAGCAGTCATTCGTTGGTCATCGCCATTCTCGGCGGTATTTTCGGCGCGTTTCTTGAAGAACTCTGCGCGCGCTGCTTCATCAATCACGCCAGCGATCACGTGGATCCGCCGGCCTTCGCCATAACCTTGGGCGTTCTGGCGTATAGTTTCATTCCCTGGTGAGACGCCATGGAGGTCAGGCGGCAGCGCCGCAGCGCGCTGCCGCCTCTGGAGAGCGCCGTTCGCTTTTTCGGTATCTCCACGAACGGGGGAGGGTGCCCTTGTCGCCCGCGAAAGACCGCGCCCCCTTGCCGTATTCGGGAAAAAAGGAGGGTGTTCAGGTTTGGAACAGATGACGGACAAGGTGATGCAATGGCCTGGACAGCCCGGGCGTGGGGCGGGATGCCCGCATGGAGAGGGAGCTTCCCCATGCCAGTCCTTGCACCCGGCGGCCGGAAGGCAACCGTTGTTCCGTTATCGAACAGTTTTCACGGGCCGCAAAACGCGACCCATCCAATAATTATAAATAATTTGGCATGTTGGCTGTCGGCATGGGATTTGCTTTGTTTAAATATAAATAACGGTCTGAACGGCAACTGCCCTGAAATGCGGAGGAAAAAAAATGGCCTTTGAAGTGCTTATGCCCAAATGGGGGCTTACCATGAAAACAGGGAAGATCGCCCGTTGGAACGCGGTTGAGGGAGACAGCGTGAAGGCCGGCCAGCCTCTGTTGGAAGTGGAAACTGACAAGATTACCAATACTGTGGAAGCGCCGGCTGATGGTGTGCTCTTTCAGATTGTCGTCCCCGCCGGGGGCGTGGCGCCGGTAATGTCGGTCATCGGGCTGATTGCGGCGGCTGGTGAAAGTCCGGAGCGCGTGGACGGGCTCGCCGCCCCGGCAGCGGCAACGCAGGCATCCGCCTCCGCCGCGCCCTCGGGAGATGGGCCGAAAGAGGAAAAGGGCATCCGGGCCATGCCTGTCGCGCGGCGTGTCGCCAAGGAATTGAATATAGCTTTGTCCACTGTGCGGGGCACAGGCCCTGACGGAATTATTACAGAAAAAGATGTCCGCGCCGCCCATGAATCCGCCAAAGCGGCTCCTGCCGCCTCTGTTCAGCCCGGAACGGAGGCCGGTTCCACAGCGCTGGGCGACACGGTTATTCCCATGGAGGGCATCCGCAAGCTCATCGCCGACAACATGTTGGCCAGCCTGCAGGGCGCGGCTCAACTTACGGTGTTTGTGGAGGCCGACGTCACGGAAATGGCGCTCCTGCGGGAAGCAATGCTGGCCCGCAACAAGAAGGCGGCCGAATACCGCCTGTCGTACAACGATATCATAGCCTATGCCGTCTGCCGGGCCCTGCTCAAGCACCCGGTCATGAATTCCACCCTGCGGGAAGACGGCATCCATCTGCACGGGCATGTGAACCTGGGCATCGCCGTTTCTCTGGAAAACGGCCTTATCGTGCCCAACGTGAAAAATGCCGATACGTTCTCCCTTGAAGAGTTGAAGGAAAAGGTGCGCGACGTCGCCGCCCGCGCCCGCAAAGGCGGCTTGGGTCTGGAGGAAATCTCCGGCGGAACCTTTACCATTTCCAACGTAAGCATGATGGGCGTTGATGGCTTTACACCCATTCTCAACCCGCCGGAAACGGCCATTCTGGGCGTCGGACGGGTTGTCGCCAAAGCGGCGGCGTACAGGGGGCAAGTGTGCATACGCCAGATGATGACTTTGTCCCTGACCTTCAATCACATGGTCACCGACGGCGGCCCCGCCATGGCTTTTCTGCGCGCTCTGGCGGACATGCTGGAAAACCCGGTAACAATGTTAAGTTAGTGAGGATAGCCTATGGCCTATAAGCGTTTTGTGGTCGAGTTGGGAACCGGAGCCGATCTGCACGGGGCCGATATGACCAAGGCCGCCGTGCGGGCCGTCCGTGACGCGATATCCCGAAGTTGTCTGTGCGGCATTATCGAAATACTCGGCCGTCACGATTTCAGGGGAGTGCGCGTTCATGCGGATTTGTCCGTTCCCGAACCGGACAAGGTTGACAGGGATGCTGTTTTGGCGGCTATTCCCGTGGGAGAAAAATCCCTTGCTGTTTCCGCCGGTGGGCTGCGCGCGCCTGGCATTGAAGTCGCGCGGTTCGGCCCAGGGTCTTCTGACATTGTGATGGCTTGCGTTGCGCTCACTGTTTCCGTTGAAATTGATGCCTGACGCAAAAAGTATACAACCCTAATGGAGGTGTGGACAATGAAGAGTCCTGACAAGAAAGTATTGCTGTCTATGTTCGGCACCATGCACAAAATCAGGGCATTTGAAACTGCTTGCCAAGAATTCTTCGCGGCCGGCAAAATCCCTGGTTTCGTTCATCTGTATCTCGGCGAGGAGGCTGTGGCCACCGGAGCCTGCGCCACCCTGCGGAAAACGGACATGATCACCAGCACCCACCGGGGTCACGGGCACTGCCTGGCCAAGGGCGGGGATCTCAAGTTCATGATGGCCGAAATTTTCGGCCGCAAGACGGGCTATTGCAAGGGCAAGGGCGGCTCCATGCATATCGCGGATGTGCATATCGGCATCCTCGGCGCCAACGGAATTGTGGGCGGCGGCGGGCCTTTGGCGGCAGGGGCGGCTCTGAGCAGCAAATACCGCAAAAGCGACACCGTCACTGTCTGCTTTTTCGGTGACGGCGCTTCCAACCAGGGTACTACCCAGGAAGCCCTCAACTTGGCCAGCGCATGGAAATTGCCTTTGGTCTTCATAAATGAAAACAACGGATACGGCATCTCCTGCCCGCAGAGCAAATCCATGGCCATCACGGACATCGCGGATCGCGCCAGCGCCTATGACATGCCTGGCGTGGTGGTGGACGGCAATGATGTTCTGGCGGTGTATGAAGCCGTCAGCGAGGCGGTCAACCGGGCGCGACAAGGAAAAGGCCCGTCTTTGCTGGAATGCAAGACATATCGCTGGCGCGGGCATTTTGAAGGCGACCCCACGGTTTACAGGCCCGAATCGGAATTGAAGGAGTGGATGGCCAAGGATCCCATTCCCCGGTTCGCCAAGAAACTGCTGGATTCCAAGCAGGCCACCCAGGCCGAACTGGACGCCATTGTCGGCGGCGTGAAGAAGGAAGTGGAAGAAGCAGTCGCGTTTGCGGAAAGCAGTCCCTACCCCGAGCTGGCGGATCTGCTGGAAGATGTGTACGCCTAACCTTGAAAAAATATACGGAGATGCGCCATGGCGAAAAAAACATATCTGCAGGCCCTTAACGAGGCGATGCGGTTGGAAATGGAGCGGGACGCCGACGTCTTTATCATCGGTGAAGACGTGGGCAAGTTCGGCGGGTGCTTTGGAGTCACGCAGGGGCTGTTTGACAAGTTCGGTTCTGAGCGGGTCATAGACACGCCCATCACCGAAAGCGCCATCGTCGGCGCCGCTGTGGGCTCCGCCGTCAGCGGCCTGCGTCCCGTCGCCGAGCTTATGTTTGTCGATTTCATAGGTTGCGCGCTGGATCAACTGTTCAACCAGGGCGCGAAAATGCGCTATATGTTTGGCGGCAAGGCCAAGGTTCCCATGACGTTGCGTATGCCCCAGGGCGCGGGCGTGTGCGCGGCAGCGCAGCATTCTCAGTCGCTTGAGGCGTGGTTCATGCATATCCCCGGCATCAAGGTCGCTATTCCCTCCACTCCCTATGACGCCAAGGGTTTGCTCATCTCCGCCATCCGCGAGGACAATCCGGTTATCTTCCTTGAGCATAAAATGCTGTATGGCGTTGAGGGAGAAGTGCCCGACGAGAGTTATACCATTCCCTTGGGCAAAGCGGACGTCAAGCGCGAAGGCGCCGACGTCACCGTGGTGGCGACATCCCGTATGGTTCACAGCGCGCTGGAAGCCGCAGAAACGCTGGCTGCTTCCGGCATCAGCGTTGAGGTGGTGGATCCCCGTTCTCTGCAGCCTCTTGACAGTGACACCATCGTGGAATCCGTGAAAAAGACCCACGCGCTGGTTGTGGCGCACGAAGCCGTTGGTTTTGCCGGTCCCGGAGCGGAAATAATCGCGCAGGTGGCTGAAAAGGCTCTGGATTATCTTGACGCTCCCGTCAAGCGCGTCGCGGCGCCTTTCTGCCCTGTGCCCTTTTCGCCGCCGCTGGAGCAGGCCTTCATCCCCGGAGCGGACGCCATTGTCGCGGCGGTGAAGTCTTTGAGGTAGTTTTTTGTGGCTTGACGAGTCGATTCCGGTCAGATTCAGCCTTCCGGCCGGACACGAAACCGGAATTGACTGCGTTTCTTCGGCCATATCCCAGGAGGGAGACGTTTTGCTTACAGTGGGCATAATAGCCAATCCCGTCTCGGGCAAGGACATCCGTCGTCTGGTGGCGTACGGCAGCGTCTTTGATAACCAGGAAAAAGTGCGCATTATACGGCGGATTCTCACAGGACTTGTGGCGGCCGGCGTCACCAGGGTCATGTATATGCCCGATTCTCAGTGTATGGTGAGCCGCGCGCTGGAGAACATTGAGGCGCCCATGGAAGTCGAAGAGATGGACATGCACATGGAGAACACGCAGGACGACAGCATTCACGCCGCAAGAAAAATGGAGGCGGCGGGCGTGAGCGCCATTGTGGTTCTCGGCGGCGACGGCACCAGCCGCGCTGTGCGCAAGGGCGCCCCCAATACGCCGCTGCTTCCGGTCTCCACCGGCACGAACAATGTCTTCCCCGCTATGATGGAAGCCACCGTCGCGGGGCTGGCGGCCGGCATAGTGGCGACAGGGCGATTTCCCCTTGAGCGGACATGCTGTCGCGCCTCCATACTCGACGTTTACATTGACGGCGAGGCGGTTGATATCGCCCTGGTGGACGTGGCGGTATATGACGGCATGTTTACGGGGTCCAGAGCCGTCTGGGACATGGATATGGTGCCCCAGGTCTTCTTCTCTCGCTGCAGGGCGGATGTCATCGGCATGTCGGCCGTCGGCGGGCAGTTGGAAAGGATCCTGCCTGAAGAACCGCGCGGACTCGCTTTGGATCTGTGCCCCCCATCGACGGATGTGCCGGTGGTCACCGCCGCTATCGCGCCTGGGCGTTTTGCCAGCGTCGGCATCATGCGGCGTGTGGAAATGCTCCCCGGCCAGGATTGTCCTGTGACCATCTCCCCATGCCTTTTGGCTGTGGATGGAGAAAGAGAAGTCGAGGTGGGCGAGGGGAGGCGGGCTTCGGTGCGCCTCAATCCGGACGGGGTGTGGGTGATTGATGTCCCTAAAGTCATGGAACTTGCCCGTAGCGCAGGTTTTTTCGTTTCCTGAAATCACGGGAAAAGGAGTGGAGATTATGAGCATTCTCAAAGCGGCTTTTATTTTCGTAGCCCCTAACGCCAAGCCCGCCGAACACCGTTCCTGGGTACGCACGGAGCAGGTACATCTTCTGTCGGTGGCTGTGAACAATTACAAACAGGCTGCGGAGGTGGCTGCGGAACTTGTGAAAACCGACGACATCGCCGCCATAGAACTTTGCGGCGGTTTTGGTCATGCCGGAGCGGCCGCCGTGGCGGCAGCGGTGAATGTGCCTGTGGGCGTTGTGCGCTTTGACGGGCATCCGGGCCTTGGCAACGTCAGCGGGGATACGCTTTTCAAGTAACGTCAAAATAACGTGAGGTGACTATGAGCATCAATGGAAAAGTGGCCCTGATTACAGGGGCTGCCCAAGGTATCGGTCGTGGCATTGCGCTTCGTCTCGCCAAGGACGGAGCGGACATCGCCCTTGTAGACGTCAAAGGGGACAGGTTGGAGGCCGTGGCCAAAGAGATTAAGGCGTTAGGCCGCAAGGCCGCCACATTTGTGGGCGACGTCAGTGATCGTGACAAGGTCTTTGCCGCTGTGAATCACGCGGAAAAAGAACTCGGCGGTTTCGATATCATGATCAACAACGCCGGCATTCAGCAAACCAAACCTTTTTCTGAAGTGACGCCTGAAGATGTTGAGCGTATCTTCAAAATTAACGTCAATGGCGTGATCTGGGGCATTCAGGCCGCCGCCGCGAAATTCCGTTCCCGCAAACAAAAGGGCAAGATTATCAGTGCGTCCTCTATTGCGGGGCACGACGGTTTTGCCATGCTCAGCATGTACAGCGCCACCAAGTTCGCCGTACGCGCCCTCACGCAGGCGGCGGCCCGCGAGTATGCAGCCGAGGGCATCACTGTCAACGCCTATTGTCCCGGTGTTGTCGATACCCCGATGTGGGAGGAGATTGATCAGAATTTCTCCAAAATTACCGGCGCGGCCAAGGGTGAGACCTTCAAGCAGTATTGCGGCACCATCGCTCTCGGACGTCCTGAAGTGCCTGAAGACGTGGCGGCTTTTGTATCTTATCTGGCCGGTCCCGATTCCGATTATATGACGGGCCAGTCTGTGCTTATTGACGGCGGCATGGTTTACCGTTGATACGCTCTGGCGCGCGGTTCGAATGGCGCCGTTAGGGCAATTTCACTGAACCGCGCGCCTTTCGGAAAGGCTTGACCATTAAATTCATTCGCAGGGAGTCTCTGTCGTGAGCACTACAATTACCATGCCCAAACTGGGCCTTACCATGAAAACCGGCAAGGTGTCCAAATGGTTTAAGGCGCAGGGCGCCGAAGTCACCAAAGGCGAGGAATTGCTTGAGGTCGAAACGGACAAAATCACCAACAAAGTGGAAGCGCCGGAGAGCGGCATACTGTACCGTATACTTGTGCCCGCCAAGGGTGAAGCCGCTGTGGGCGCTGATTTGGCTATCATCGCCGCGCCGGGAGAAGAACCCGATGTTCCTGATGTCGCCGGAGCCGCGCCTGTGGAAAAAATTGCGGACAAGAAGGCATCCCCCGGCGTTGCCGCGCCTATTGACGCTCCCCGCGCAGAAGTGTCCGCCTCTCCCTCAGCCCGTCGTTTGGCCCGGGAGTACAATATAGACTTGGCGCTGGTGAAAGGCAGCGGCCCCGACGGGCGCATCAACGAAAAAGATGTCGTCGATTTTCATGAAGTTGTGGGAAAAATCAAGATAACTCCCCTGGCGGCCGTGCTGGCGGCGCAGGCGGGGTTGGACATCCGCAGTCTCACGGGAACCGGCGAAGGCGGCAAGATAACCCGCGACGATGTGGCCCGCGTTCTTTATCCCGACGCCGTTCGGGAGGAAGAACAGGACGCCGCCTCCGGCAATGTCATCCCCATGAGCGGTATGCGCTTGATCATTGCCGAAAACATGAGTATGAGCCTCCAAAGCACGGCGCAGTTAACCCTGATGACGGAAGTTGACGTCACGAATTGCCTGGCCTTTTTGGAGAACGTGCGTGCCGCGCACAAGAGAGACGCTTCTTTCAGGGTTTCCATGAATGATGTGCTTATACTCGCGGTTTCCCGCGCCCTGAAGAAGTTCCCGCGGATGAATTCAACCCGCGACGGCGACGTCATCATCATGCATGATGCGGCCAACGTGGGGGTTGCCGTCGCTTTGCCCGAAGGACTCATTGTACCTGTACTGCGTAACGCGCATACCAAGGGGCTTGAGCGGATAGCCAGGGAAACCCGTGAAATCGCGGCAAAAGCCCGCGCGGGAACGCTGGATCCCGATGAGGTTTCGGGCGGCACCTTTACCATCACCAATCTGGGCCATTCGGTGGTGGACATGTTCACGCCCATTCTCAAGCCTTGCGAAACGGGCATTTTGGGTGTGGGCCGCGTGGCGGAAAAACCCGTGGTCATCAACGGCGAAATAAAGATTCGTTCCATGATGGGCCTGAGCCTGACTTTTGACCATCGCGTACTGGACGGAGCGCCCGCTGCGGAATTCCTCAATCTCGTATATGATTTTATTCAGCATCCCGCAGTCATGATATTTTGAACTTTTGACAATAATGGCATTGCTTCAACAAAAGAGGTGGTTTTCATGTATGATGTGATCGTGATTGGTGGCGGGCCGGGTGGATATGCCGGCGCCATACGCGCTTCGCAACTGGGCGCCAAAGCGGTTCTGGTCGAATGTGCCGAGATGGGAGGCACATGTGTTCTTCGTGGCTGCATCCCCAGCAAAATCTGGCTGCGCGCCGCCAACTTGCTGGATCAATCCCGCAAGGCCGGAGACTTCGGTCTTAACCTGACTGTCAACGCTGTGGATTTTTCGGCCATCCTGGCCAGAAAGCAGGGCGTGTCCAACGACATTCGTATGGGCATGGAAGCTCTGCTCCAAAACAACGGCGTTGACGTCATCCGCGGCAAGGCCGTGTTCAAAAGCGGAACGAAGATAGAAGTGGACGGCAAGCCGGTCGAGGGCAAGAACATCATCATCGCCACCGGCAGCATGCTGGATTTTCCCGATACGCCCGGACTCAGGGAGGCGGCCTTCACCACTGACCAACTGCTCGACATGACGTCCGTACCCGCTTCAATATTGATCACAGACGCCACGTATCTGGGTGTGGAGATGGCCTATTTGCTGTGCGTGCTCGGCTCCAAGGTCACGCTTGCCGTACCGGAATCACGCATTTTGCCCAGTGAGGATCAGGACACCAGCCAGCGCATTGCCCAGTCACTGCGCGATCGGGGGGTTGAAATCATCGCCCGTCATACCCTTGAATCCGTCAGCAAGGCCGGGGCGGGGTTCAGCGGCAAGCTCACGGCGGGAGGCAAGGAGCGCATCGTTGAAGTGGAAAAAGTGTTGGTCTCCGGGCGTAAACCCAATACGGACGGACTCGGCCTGGAAGCCGCCGGCGTCAAATGCAATGCCGACGGCAGTATTCAGGTGAACGAAAGGGTCCGTACATCCGTGCCCACAGTGTACGCCGCCGGCGATGTCACGGGTGGCGCGATGCTCAGTCACGCCGCATCCGCGATGGCCATCTGCGCGGCTGAGAACTGCATGGGCAAAAACAGCAAATTCCCGGCGCATCTTGTGAGCCGCGCCATGTGGACGAGTCCGGAAATGGGTTCCGTGGGTCTTTCAGAGGAAGAGGCGGAAAAGAAAGGCTATGAGGTTGAAACAGGCGGTTTCCCCTATTCGATCAACGGATACGCCATGCTGCGTGGAGAGGTGGATGGCGCGGTTAAAGTCGTTTCCAACGCCAAAACCGGGGAGATACTTGGTGTGCACATTGTCGGAGCCAATGCTTCCGAACTTGTGGGCGAGGCAGTGCTGGCCATGCAGCTTGAATGCACGGTCAGCGAGTTGGCCAAAGGATTTCGCGTGCATCCGGCCTTCTGTGAAACTGTGGTGGACGCGGCGCGTGATGCGGCCGGATGGGCTCTCTATCTGCCAAAACGCTGAACGAAGACGCGGCGAAAACAGTGGAGCGTCCTTACGTTATGTACAAGATAGACAAATTTGAGGATACGGTCAGTGAAGCTTGACGTCATTCACATGGGGCGGCAGGATTACGGGCAGGCCCTTGAAGCGCAGAAGCGTCAGGTGGAAGAACGCATTGCCGGCAGGGTGAACGATACGCTTTTCCTTGTTGAGCATCCGCCGGTGCTGACGCAGGGGCGTAGCGGCGAAGCGGCTGATGTTTTGGTCAGCGCCGAGGATCTGCAGCGTCAGGGCGTGGAAGTTTTCCACGTTGAGCGCGGCGGCAAAGTGACCTTCCACGGGCCTGGCCAGTTGGTGGCGTATCCTGTCATCTTGTTGCGCGACAAGGATTTGCACGAATATCTGCGCAAACTTCTGGACGTGACAGCCGCGGTATTGCGCGCCTGCGGGCTGTGTCCCGAACTGGGGGTTCATGGCCCGGGCGTATGGGTCAACGGGGCAAAGATCGCCAGCGTGGGAATGGCCGTACGCAAATGGGTGACGTTTCATGGAGTTGCCGTCAATGTTTCCACTGATCTGGACTTTTTCCGATTGATAAACCCGTGCGGATTCGCGGGAGAAAGGGTGACTTCCGTGCAGCGCGAACTGGCCGGAACCGCCAAAACCTGTCCCGATCTGGAAGAAATGGGGGCCTTGTTCGTGGCTGAATTCCGCCGGGCCTTCAGGTATGCCAGGTATGCGGACAAGGACGAACGCCGTCCGCCCCGGCTGGAAAGGCCCTCGTGGTTGCGGGTAAGCGCCCCGGTGGCCGAAGCGATGGACAGTATGGAGCGATTGCTGGACAGGCTGGAATTGGAGACGGTGTGCCAGCAGGCGGAATGTCCCAATATGGGTGAATGTTTTTCCGCAAGAACCTCAACGTTTATGATTCTCGGCGCTGTTTGCACACGGGGATGCAGATACTGCGCGGTGGGCAAGGGAGTGCCGCAGCCTGTGGACCCCGGCGAACCCGAAAGGGTCGCGCGCGCCGTACAGGCTCTGGGGTTGCGGCATGCCGTCATTACCTCCGTCACCCGCGATGACCTGCCGGACGGAGGCGCGGAACACTTCGTGCGGGTCGTGGACGCCGTGCGTTCCCATTGTCCGGGTGTTTCGTTGGAAATTCTCGTGCCGGATTTCGCCGGGAACATGTCGGCCGTTCGCCGGGTATGCCAGGCGCGGCCATCGGTGTTCAATCATAATATTGAAACTGTCAGGCGTCTTTTCCCTGTCATACGCCCCATGGCCGACTATGATCGCTCTTTGAGGATACTGCGGCGTGCTGCGGACGAGGGTTTGTCCGTGAAATCGGGCATCATGCTCGGACTCGGAGAAACAGAGGACGAAATTTTCGCCGCTCTGACCGATATCCGTGACGCCGGCTGCCGCACCGTGACGCTCGGTCAATATCTTGCTCCGAGTTCCGCGCATCAGGCTGTCGTCCGGTATGTCACGCCCGGGGAATTTGCCCGCTGGGCGGAACAGGCCCGCATGATGGGTTTTGCCGGCGTCGCTTCCGGCCCCTTGGTGCGCAGTTCATACCGTGCCCAGGAAATGTATGAACGCGAAAATGAAATACCGCTGTCTCCGCTACGGCGGGAGATGCCTCTTCTTCATCTGCACGAAGGAGCTGCATGATGAACCCGGAATATTCGCAATTTTTACGGATCCGGCACGGGCGGGAGAGATTGCGCCTTGCCTTGGCGCTGGCTTTGCTCTTTGCATTTATGGCTCCAGCGACGGTCAGAGCCGAATGGCAGGTGGATGAAGCCCGTTTTCACATTTCCGCCCATAAGGATATCGCCTGCGCGGATTGCCATGAGGCCGTGACAGGGGCGAAACGTCATCCCGAGCCGGATGCCGTGAACAATGCCGCTTCGTCCGCATTCAGCCTGGAACAGTGCCTGACCTGTCACGAGAGCGTGCAAGCGGCTCTGGACAAGACCGGAACGCACGGAGGCCAGCCCCTGCAAACCGGGAAAGATTATACGAACTGTGTGACCTGCCACAATCCGCATACCGTTATGCTCAAGTCGAATATACCGCCTTCTTTCGACGAAAAACGGCCGGTGCGAGAGCAGTGCAATGTTTGTCACGAAGGCAAAACGGCCCTGCCGGCTCTGTCCAAAGACGACGAAAGCTGTATGAGTTGCCACCGGAAGGCGACAGGCCCCGCGGCTGAGCGTCTCTGTTTCTCTTGCCATTACGCGGAGAACAAAATGGAGGAGTTGCGCGGCCGCACGGGCGTTCTGGATGAAGCAGCCGTAAAATCAGCCACGCACCGGGAGGTGGCTTGCGCGGAATGCCATAAAAAATCAGTGGAATTTCCCCACAACAAGCAGCAGCGTGTCGCCTGCGTGCAATGCCATGTCCCGCATGGAGAATCTCAAGCCCATGATGCGCACATCGGCGTGGAATGCGAAAGCTGCCATCTGGCCGGGGTAACGCCGCGACGAAAGGTTACAAGTGACGGACGTGGCGCGGGTATAAGCTTTATTGTGAACAAGGAGCCGCTGCTGGTCCATAACATGCGTCCCGGCGGGGGTGACGCGTCCTGCGTCCGCTGCCACTTCGCAGGCAATACGTTCGGCGCGGCGGCGGCGGCGCTGCCCGCAAAAAGTATCCTGTGCATGGGCTGTCATGCGGCGACCTTTACCGTTGGCGATGCGTCCACTTTTCCCTTCTTGTTGTTTTTCTGCGGCGCCATGTTGGTGATGGGCATGTTCTGGCTGACAAAAACAAGTTTTGGAGGGGGGGGGCACACGCAATCAACGGCCTCGCCGTCGGGACGGTTCACAAGAGTGCTGACGACCGTTTTTCTCGACATTTTGCTGCAGCGTGGCCTGTATCGCGAAGACAGGGAACGGTGGGGAATACATGCTCTCATATTCTTTCCTTTCCTCTTCCGCTTCCTTTGGGGCATGACCGCTTTGCTCGCCTCTTTGTGGATGCCGGAGCAGCCTTTGCCTTGGTTGTTGATAAACAAAAACGCCCCTCTTGGAGGACTGCTGTTCGACGTGAGCGGCCTTGCCCTGTTGGCCGGGCTTATCCTTGCGGCGCGCCACTGGCTGCGCCATCCCCGCATGGCGTCCGGAGCGGTTTTGAATTTGCCTCGCCGCGACTGGGCGGCGCTGGTTTTGCTGGGCGGCATAACGTCCGCTGGTTTTGTGCTGGAGGGCATGCGTATTGCCATGACCGGAATGCCCGACGGCGCGGGATGGTCTTTTGTGGGGTATATGCTGGCGCTGCCTCTGCACGCCCTGATTACCGAGCAATCCCTTACTGGAGCCTATGTCTGGGTCTGGTACGTTCACGCTTTGCTGACGGGCCTCACCGTTGCCTATATCCCCTTCAGTCAATTGCGTCATATCATAACATCGCCGCTGTATATGATATTCAATGCCCTGGGCAAAGAAAAATAACCCGGCACGACGCGCCGCTCCCGGTGCTGTCAGGTCATAACAAAACGTACAACATGGAGTTTTTATGGAGATCGCTGGCTACAACATTCCTGAGGAATTATACTACGATGAACACCATTTTTGGTTTCGCGTGGAAGGCGATGAACTGGTCATGGGCATGGATGAGTTCGCCGAAAAACTGGCCGGGCAGATTGTTTTCGTGCAGCTGCCTTTTGAAGGAAAAAATGTAAGCGCCGGGAAAAAATTCGCAAAAGTTGAGTCCGGCAAATGGCTCGGCACTGTCTACAGTCCTGTGGATGGGGTTATTGCCGCGGTCAATCAGGAACTGGAATCCAATCCATCCCTTATAAATCAGGACTGCTACGGAGCCGGCTGGATGTACAGGCTGCGCCCCGGCGATATGGGTTCGCTCGGCAAGCTTGTCCACGGAGGCCGTGACGTTCTTGAACCCTGGCTGACCGAGGATATCAAGAAATTCAAGAAGGATTGACAGTATGACCGCATTCAATCCAAGACAGCGGCTGGCGTTGGACGCCTGCACGTCCTGCGGGCAATGTGTGGACGTGTGCCCGGCGGTGTCGGTCACGAAAGACGGCAATCTTTCGGCCTTGGTGCGTATGCGGGGGCTTAAGGACATTTTGCACAGCCGCTGCGTCGTCACCCGTTTTTTCAGGAACATGCTGGGCAAAAAAGAAATTCCGGATGAATATCTGAAAAAATTCGGCGAGTCGGTGTACCGTTGTTCCTTGTGCGGCAACTGTCAGGAAGTTTGCCCTGTGGGGCTGCGACTCAGCGGGCTTTGGCTCTCCCTGCGTGAAGATATTGCCCGATCGGGCCACGCCCCAGAAAAAATCGCCATGATTAACGACAATCTTGACAGCAGCCACAACGTCTTTGACGAAGATAACGACGAGCGCGCCGACTGGGTGGATGATATGCGCGACCCGCCTGACGACGCCTTGAAGGAGAGCGCCGAGGTGGTGTTTTTCACGGGTTGCGTCGGCGCTTATTTTCCTCTGGCTCAAAAGATCCCGCAGGCCATGCTGGTCATCCTGGAGTCGGCGGGAGTGAGCTATTCCCTGCTCGGCAAGGATGAATGGTGCTGCGGCTTCCCGCTGCTCGGCGCCGGCTTGCCGGGAAATCTCCAGTCCTTCATTGATCATAACGTTGCCGCTGTGCGCGCCCGAGGCGCGCGCAGCGTGATTTTTACCTGTCCGTCGTGCCGTCAGATATGGCATGAGGCGTATCCTCCCGAATTCAAGATGTTCCATGCATCGGAGTTCGTTCTCGATTTGCTTCAGCAAGGGCGGCTCACCCTGACGAAAGCGCCCTATTCCACAGTAACCTATCACGACCCGTGTGATCTGGGGCGCGGCGGGCGCGTGTTTGACGCGCCACGCGAAATTTTACGCGCCATTCCCGGCCTTACGCTGAAGGAAATGGGGCACAATCGCGAACATTGTCTGTGCTGCGGCGGAGGGGGCAATCTGGAGATGATAGACCCCGAGCTTTCCACCATGATGGCCAAACGCAAGGTGGAGGAAGCCATGCTTACGGGCGCCCAGGCCATCGTCACCTCTTGCCAGCAATGCGTACGTACCATGACCACATATGCGCGCCGCAACAAAGTGGAAATTGACGTGCTGGATGTGATGCAATTGGTGGAAAAGGCCATGTAGTGAAGAATATTTCGATGACGGTAAGGCGGCGTACATAAAAAGTTGAGCAAAAGTACGGGAAAGCACTATGCGAACGTGGCGTCTGTTCGATCCGCAAGCTATAACGAGCGCGGAAAACATGGCTCTGGATGAAGTGTTGCTGGAGTTGCGCGGCCAGGGCAAAGGGAGAAACACGCTGCGTTTTCTGCAATTTGAACCTCGCACGGCGCTTGTGGGTTTTCATCAGTCAATACAGGAAGAACTCAATATTCCGTACTGTCTGGAGCATGGCATTGACGTGAATCGGCGTATTACGGGCGGCGGCGCGCTCCTTTTTGACGAAAGTCAGATCGGTTGGGAAATAGTATGCGAGAAAACTTTTTTTGAAGCGCATCTTCCCACCGAGGCTCTGTTCAGGCGGCTTTGCGAGCCGGTGGCGGCCGCTCTGAGGAGTATGGGCGTAGATGCTCATTTCCGGCCACGTAACGACATAGAGGTGGCGGGCCGCAAAATTTCCGGCACAGGCGGCACGGATTCCGAAGATGCCTTTCTTTTTCAGGGCACACTGCTCACGGATTTTGATGTGGAAACAATGTTGTCCTGTTTGCGTGTGCCCCTGGAAAAGCTCAAAACCAGGGAAATTGAATCCATGAGGGAACGTGTCACCTGTCTTGCCTGGGAAATGGGCCGTATCCCGTCCGGTGAGGAAGTTAAAGAGGCTTTGGCGCGTTCTTTTGAGGAATATTTCGACATTCGCCTGGAGGCTGGCGGTCTGACGCAAGAGGAGGAAGCCCTGCTTGATGAACGGCTGCCCTATTTCAGGTCACAGGCATGGGTGGACATGGTGCGCCCGGACCACGAACGCTCCGAGGCCGTGCGGGCCGTCTACAAGTCGCCTGCCGGCCTTATCCGGATGACGCTGGTTGTCAACGCGGCCAAAAGGATACTCAAACAAATCTACATCACAGGAGATTTTTTGGCCTTTCCCTCGCGCGCCCTGTTTGATCTTGAAGCGGCTTTGCGCGGCAAAGCCTTGAAGCCGGAACTGCTCAGCGGCATCGTGGAAGATTTTTTCGCGGCGGGAAAGATTGTCATACACGGCATGGGCGCCGAAGACATGTGCAAACCGTTGTCGGACGCTCTGAACGGGATTGCGTTATGACAGAACTTGTCTGCGAGATCGCGGTGATAGGGGCCGGTCCCGCCGGTTCAAGCGCCGCCCGCGCGGCGGCGGCCTCCGGAGCCGATGTGCTGTTGCTGGAGCGTCGCAGCGAGATAGGCGTACCCGTCCGGTGCGCTGAATTTATTCCGGCGCCCCTGGTCGGCATGGTTCCAAAGGGCGATTTTATTGTTCAGCCCATCAAGGGTATGCGAACTTTCCTCAATGGGGAGCAGATACAGCATCTGGACGCCCCCGGTTTCACCATATGCCGGGATCGTTTTGACAAGTTGCTGGCCGCTGACGCTGTGGCGGCCGGAGCACGGCTGCTTACGGGCGTCTTTGTCGCGGGGCGCGACGGAGCGACGTTGAAAGCCTGCCGGGAGGATGAGCGCATTTCCGTGCGTGCGGCTGTCGTCATTGGAGCCGATGGCCCGCATTCGCGCGTTGCCCGCTGGATGAACTCAATCAACAGCCGTTGTCTGCCGGCCGTGCAGATGGGGGTTGATCTGACGCGGCCTTTGGAGGAGACGGAATTTTATTTCTGTGAAGATATCCCCGGAGGGTACGGCTGGCTTTTCCCCAAGGGCAGGCGGGCCAATGTGGGTGTGGGCATGACCGCGCGCAAGCCTTCCGTATTGTATGCGGCCATTGACAACCTGCTCCATCTGCTCAGTTCACAGGGGAAAATTTTCAGTGTTTCCCGTTCTCTCACGGGGGGGGGATGGGTACCGGCTGTGGCTCCCCGTTCCATTGTGCGTGACAACATGCTTCTGACGGGCGATGCCGCCGGCTATACCCACCCCATCACCGGGGGAGGGGTTTTCCAGGCGGTTGTGGGCGGCGGCATGGCCGGCAACTGGGCCGCCCGCGCTCTCCAGGCTGGGAATATCAAGTTGTTGCGGGCTTATGAGGAGGAGTGGAACGACTATTACGGCGATACCCTGGCCCATGCCTTTCAGCGGCGGCAATTGCTGGAAGAGCATGCCGGACCGTTGCATGACATCATTGAACGCTGCTGGATCGGTTTCAAGGACTATTATGCAGAATCTTGAACAACTATTGCGCAATGCGCGAGAAATTTCGTGGAGCGTTTTCGGCAAACGCATCCGTTTTTATCTGCCGGGCATGTTCTGTTGCAATGACGTTTCAGGCCGCTACCCGGCGGTTTCCATCACTGGCAGCCAGTGTCTTCAGGACTGCGAACACTGCAAGGGCACACTGCTGCGTAATATGCTCCCGGCGGAGACCCCGCAATCCCTCATCGAAAGGGGGCTTGCCCTGGCGAAAGCGGGCAACAGGGGAATGCTCGTCAGCGGCGGGTGCAATCCACAGGGAAATTTGCCGTGGGATGCCTTTTTTCCGGCCTTACGTTTCCTTAAGGATCGCACATCCCTGCATATTTCCGTGCACAGCGGCTTTATCAATGCCGATACGGCCAGAGGATTCAAAGAAGCGGGTTTGGACGAGGTGCTGCTTGACGTTGTGGGCAGCGATGAAACCTACCGTCAGGTTTTTCATGTGAGCGACGGCCTCGCCCGCTTGCGTCAAACCATTGATGCCCTTGTCTCTGCCGATCTTTCCGTTGTTCCGCATCTTGTCTGCGGTCTGCACTTCGGGCGGATTAAAGGCGAGGAAGCAGCGTTGGAAATGTTGATTTCCCTGCGGCCCCGGCTTCTTGTGACGCTTTCGCTTATGGGTTTGCCCGGTACTCCGATGCAGAACACAGCGCCGCCCCCCGAAGATGTAATCAGGATATTGTGCCTGGCCCGGCTGCGATTGCCGCAAACGGAAATCAGCCTTGGCTGCGCCCGTCCTCGCGGCGGTCGGCTTTTGGAAACTCTCGCCGTTGACGCTGGCGTCAATCGGATGGTGCTGCCTTCGGAAGAGGCTCTGCGGCGCGCGAAATACTATGGTCTTGCGGTGGAATACCGCAAAACCTGTTGTTCCGTGGGAGACAGCCCGACGGACGCGCCCTGGATGAACGACGATATGACCAACGACGATATAATGATGGAGGCCTGCTTATGAACCGCGCGCGCACGGAAAGTCCGGAATTTTTGCGAATGAGCCTTGCGGCCGCAATGACGCTGGGCTTTGCTCCGGGAGCGTTTTATCGTGGCGCATGCCTGCATTGTGTGAATCTGCTTTTGACATATGCTTCCGGTTGCGCGGCAAAGTGCGCGTATTGCGGTTTGTCCGGAAGCCGCAAGCCGGCGCCGGAGCAGGACAGCTTTATACGCGTTCCCTGGCCCACCATTTCGTTGAATGACATTGTGGCGGCCATCGCCAAACGTAAGGGCCAGGTTGCGCGTATCTGCATTTCCATGCTGACCAACAGCCGGGCCGCGCGTGACACGGAGATCGTCTGCCGCCGCCTGCGGGAAGCGCTGCCGGATATTCCGGTTTCCCTGCTTATCTCTCCCACAGTGGCGCATCGGGAAGACCTGGTGGCCTTCCGCGAGGCGGGCGCCGATAAAATCGGCGTCGCCGTCGATCTTGCGACGCCGGAACTCTTTGATCGCTACCGGGGATCCGGCGTGGGCGGCCCGCACAAGTGGGATGTATACTGGGAATGTCTTGCCCAGGCCCTGGAAATTTTCGGTTCCGGGAATGCTGGTTCACATTTTATCGTCGGCATGGGCGAAACGGAACATGAGATGTGCGATGCCATGCAACGCGTGAGCGGCATGGGCGGCAAGACGCACCTTTTTTCGTTTTTTCCCGAACACGCCTCGGCCCTTGAAGATCGTCGAAGCCCGCCTGTGGCGCAATACCGCCGCATCCAAATGGCTCGTTACCTGATTGATGAGGGAATGGCGCACGTTTCGAACTTTGCCTTTGCCGCATCCGGAAAAATAACTGATTTTGGCATTGACCAACGGCTGCTGGAGCGCATTACAGAAAGCGGAGAGCCGTTTCGCACCAGCGGTTGCACCGGACGCGACGGCGAAGTGGCCTGCAATCGTCCCTATGCCAATTCGCGTCCGGGGCCGAGAATACGCAACTATCCCTTTCCGCCGGATGCCTCGGATATCGTCCGCATCCAACTGCAGATGGGGCTCGCGTCTCCTTGATTTGATCAGGGAACGTCATCATATGTGTATGGAACAGGTGTGACAAATTTTTATTACCCGTGGGAGGGAAGTGCCATGATGCTGAAGCGAAAAATTTGTTTGCCGCTGGTGTGTTTCTGTTGTCTTCTGTTTGCCGGCACAGATGCCTTTGCGGGCGGAGGACACTACGGCATCGGCGGAGAAGGGTATCAAATGGCCGTTACGCCGCGAGAAGGCAGTATCTACAAGATGTACAACGTCTGGTATGAGGCCAATGCGGTCAAAAACAAATCCGGCGGAAACGTCCGAGGGGATACGTACGTCGCCCAATACGTCAATTTTGAGCGTATTGTTCTCCGTACCCCTGTGGAGCTTTTCGGGGCGGATTGGTTTTTTAATGCCGCTCTGCCTTTCACCTACACCAAAATGTCGAAAGATCTGGCCGGCCGCAGTAATGAGAGAAGCATCTTCGCCATCGGCGATCCCGCCGTGTCGGCGATACTGGCATGGCACGGAGAGCAGTGGCAGGCCAATTTTGAGGCGCTTGCCTACTTTCCCATAGGGGCATACGACGAAGAACGGGCCTGGCTGCCCGGCAAGGGCTTTTTCTCCCTCGTGCCGACAGTCTCTTTCGCCTATTATTTCGATGAGGCGAAGACCATCAACTTCTCCGCCATCGCCAGGTATGAGTACAACACGTATAATCCGTATACCGGAGTTCGCCCCGGCTCCAACATCAGCCTTGAGTACAGCCTGGGCAAAACCTTTGAAAACGGCATTGATCTCGCCATCACCGGCGCGAATTCCAGGCAGGTGTCAGAGGATGTTGGAAGCCGCCGGTATCTTGAGGGAAGATATGACGACCTCAGGTCAATCAACATGATCGGCCCGGAAATCGGCTATACGTTCAAGGACCTTGGCGTGAACGTCAATCTGCGTGTTCTGTTTGAGTACGAAAACCGCCATGCGCCGCAGGGCTACATGGGCGTTTTGAGTTTGGTCAAGGTGTTTTAGGGTAAATTAACATTGAAAATGTATAATCCGCCTGTGAGGATTTGCAAGCAAATCCTCACAGGCGGATTATCGCAAGACGAATTGACTCGGCCGTCAAGCGACAATTCCATTTCAACGTGGAACTGAATGTCTGGGCGTCATGTTTCAATAGAGTTGTTCATCCTCCCTCAAGAGGGTAAAGCTGAAGTTGCCGCACAACAGCAAAGCGAGCGAGGGAGAGGACGGCGTCGCCCCCGGTTCGTTCTGTACCTTGATGCAGGTTTACTTCGGCGCTCCTGCCAATAACGCTTCGACGCCGCTCGGACGCATGGGCCAACCGGTGGAGTTGGCTCCGCTTTATGTGACCGTTGCGTAGCTACAAAAAGCACAGGCCGAAGCTCCGGTTTCGTCGGCTTTGCGTCAAGCTCAGGAGTAACTCGGCTATTCGGGCATTGTCCCTCGACAGCTTGTGCTCATAATCACAGCAGCACTCGCTGACATCAAATGTCTCTCACAAGCTTGGCGGATTCAGATGCTTCTGAGGAACTGCCTTCTCGGCCATCTCAACGCGCTGAGTTGGCCTCAGCACAAACGCCAGTCTTTTCTGGGGGGGGCCGGGAACGGCATTGCCGCCTCAGTATGTCGGGACGGTCTGTTTTTTGCGACCGGTTTTCGGCGCGGAGGCTTTTTCCCTGCGACGGCTTGCCGTTTGTCCGGCTTTAGCTTAAAAGAAGCGGCGTTGCTTGTCGAAACACAGCCTTACATGGAGGAAAGGACGAATATGTCCGAAGCGGCGGCCACAGATGAGGGGTTGGAGATAATCGCCCGCCATGCGGCGGAAGGCGCGCGGTTGCGCACGGAGTTTTTTTCGCGGCGGGCCGGGGGCATCCGTGAAATGGCCCTGCGGGCGGCGGCCTGCATTGAGGGAGGAGGAAAAATCCTGCTCTGCGGCAACGGCGGCAGCGCGGCGGATGCGCAGCACCTGGCCGCGGAATTTGTAAACCGTTTTCTTCTGGATCGTCCTGCGCTGCCGGCCATTGCTCTCACCACGGACACCTCGTGCCTGACGGCCATCGGTAACGATGCCGGCTTTACTCAAATTTTTGCCCGGCAGGTGGAGGCCCTCGGCCGCAGGGGGGATATGTTCATCGGCATTTCCACCTCTGGCCGCAGCGCCAATGTTGTTGCGGCTCTGCGGGCGGCCCTTGCGGCGGGTATGTACACGGTGGGGCTGACAGGTCAAAATGGAGGAGACATGGTTCCCCTTTGCGGCATTTTGCTTGAGGTGCCGAGCCTGTCCACTCCGCTGATTCAGGAGGTGCATATTGCCGCCGGGCATTTGTTCTGCGGGCTTGTTGAACACTATCTTGTGGAAAAGCCGGTGGAATACGGGAAATATCTGGAACAGAGCCGCTCCGTTCAACATTGATGAGAGCGGATGAGGAATTTTTATGCCCATTTACGAATATATTTGTGAAAAATGCGGGAATGAATTTGAGGATATCGTCTTTGGAGAAGACGCTCCCTTCTGCCCAAAATGTGGCAAAAACAAGGCGCGCAGGCTTATGTCGCGTCCGGCCAGATATACTGATGGCTCTGGTGGAGGAGAGGATTCCTCGTCAGCCGGGTCGTCCGGCTGCGCTGGTTGTTCCGGCGGAAATTGCGCGAGTTGCGGCCGGTAAGC
This sequence comes from Desulfovibrio sp., assembly GCA_031280915.1. Classification (GTDB taxonomy): domain Bacteria; phylum Desulfobacterota; class Desulfovibrionia; order Desulfovibrionales; family Desulfovibrionaceae; genus Desulfovibrio. The sequence goes on from JAITGC010000026.1 coordinate 54,825, forward strand.
GATGAAAAAACACCTTGTCATCGCAACGCGCGGAAGTCGGCTCGCGCTGTGGCAGGCCAATGCCGTCAAGGACAGCGTGCGGAAATTGTATCCTGACCTTGAAGTATCGCTTGAAGTTATTAAAACAAGCGGCGATATTATTCAGGATGTTCCTTTGGCGGACATTGGCGGCAAGGGCCTTTTTGTCAAGGAAATCGAAGAGGCGCTTCTGGACGGCCGCGCTGATTTGGCCGTTCACAGCATCAAGGATGTGCCCATGTCCTTGCCGGAAGGCCTTGTGATGGCATGCGTGCCTGAACGCGAGGATTGCCGCGACGTCTTTCTCTCCGTCAGATACCCCGGTGTGGAGGATTTGCCCCAAGGGGCCCTTGTGGGCACAAGCAGTCTGCGCCGTCAGGCGCAGCTTTTGGCCCTGAGACCGGATTTGCGCGTGGAGCCGTTGCGCGGCAATGTGGACACGCGCTTGCGCAAACTGCATGAAGGCGTCTATGATGCTGTTGTGCTGGCGGCGGCGGCTCTCAACAGGCTCAATTTGAGCGCGCCCTCAATGCGTTTTTTTGACACGGAGCGTTTTTTGCCGGCTGTGGGGCAGGGGGCGCTGGGTATCGAATGCCGCGCGGATGACAGCGAACTTGTGCGAGCCCTGCAAAAACTTGAAGATCGCGTTACGCGCCTTTGCGTGGAGGCCGAGCGTGGCCTTCTGGCTGGGCTTGAGGGCGGCTGCCAGGCGCCCATTGCCGGTCATGCGCGTCCGCTTGATGAAAATACCTTATATTTGGAGGGATTGGTGTCATACACTGACGGAAGCCGCATGCTGCGCCGGGAAAAAACCGGGTCTGCCGCCGCCCCGCGCGAACTCGGTCTGCGTCTGGCCGAGAATTTACTCGAGAACGGCGCGCGGGAAATTCTCGCGCAATTATTTACGGGAGCGCGATAGCCTATGTCATTACCCCTCGCACTGTCGGCCTCGCGCCTGCATGCCACCTTTGAGCCTGAGCGCATCCCTTGGGAAAACAGCGGCCTTATCCCCCCGCCTCCGCCCGGCGGCGGGCGTTTCCAGCCACGGGCCATGCATGCCCTGAGTCTGGCTCTGCAAATCAATACGGCGGGATACAACATTTATCTTTCCGGCGAACCGGGGATGGGCCGTTGTCATCTGGCTCTCGGCTGGCTGCGCCAGCGTGCCCGCAAGTCAAAAACGCCGCCGGATCTTGTCTATGTGCACAATTTTAAAGACCCTGACCGCCCCATTCTTTTAACCTTCCCGGCGGGCCAGGGAAAAAGATTCCGTCACGTTCTTAAGGATACCATTGAAAATATCCGGAAAAAGCTCACCCGGCGTTTTGAGGCGGCGACCTACGCGAAGGCGCACGCGAAACTGCTGAAACACTTTCAGCATATCCGCATGCGCCTTTTGCGCGAGATGAATTCCCTGGCCGAGCACAAGGGATTCGCCCTGGATATGGATGGGGAAGGCGGGCTGAGCATGTATCCTGTTCTGGAAGGCAAGCGCCTGAGTGAGGAGGAATTTGACCGCCTCGACAATGCCGCCCGCTTCACCCTGAAACAGCGGGGAGATGATCTGGCCCAGTCCATGACGGGTTTTATGCGTCGCTTGAATAAGGCGGCGGAATCTTTTCGGGATGATGAACGCGGGCTGGAGAAATCAGTTATGACGCAAGTGCTGGACGCTCTGCTTGCGCCGGTGCGAACCCAGTTTTTGAAAATTTGCCCCCTTGCCGGGCTCGAGGAATATTTCACCGCCCTCCGTGAGGACATTCTGAAAAACACCGAAGCCTTTCTGCCGGGTGAACCCCGACAGTCGGCCCAAGGCGGAGAGAGCCATCCGCCTCTTGTGCAGGAAAACGTTTTTTACCGCTATGAAGTCAACCTGTTTGTGGACAACAGCGAACTTTCCGGCGTGCCCATAGTTGTGGAAGACCATCCCACATCTGTCAATCTGCTCGGCTGTGTGGAGCGTGAATCCGAGATGGGGGCGCTCGTCACCGATTTCACCCTTATCAGGGCCGGAAGCCTGCATAAGGCCAATGGGGGTTTTCTGGTGCTGCATCTGGAAGATATTTTGCAGCATCCCCAGGCCTGGGAGGGGCTTTTGCGCGCCCTGCGCGCCAACAAAGCGCGCATAGAGGATTCGGACGAAATGGCGGATTCCGCCCTGCGCGCCAAGGGCATCATGCCCGAAGCCCTGCCCCTTGACCTGAAAGTCGTGCTGATAGGCGGCGAGGAATTGTATGAAACCCTGCTTGTCAATGACGACCGCTTTGCCAAACAGTTTCGCATCAAGGCCCAACTGAATGAACTGGCGGAACGCGACGCTCCCAATATTCGTTTGTATCTGCGCCATATCGCGGGAATTATCGCGGAGGCCGGACTGCTTGTTTTTGACCGTACCGCCCTGGCCTGGCTGGTTGATCTCGGTTCGCGCCTCTGCGAGGATCAGCGGCGTCTTTCCCTCAAATTTCCTCTTTTGCGTGAAATTATGATTGAGGCTTCCGCCCTCGCCGCAATGCGCAAACTCGCGGAGGTGAATGCCGCCGTTCTTGAAGATGCCTGGGCTTCGCGCATCTGGCGCGCGAATCTGGCGGAAGAGATTTTTATGGAGGAATATGACCGCGAGATCATCAAGGTGCGCACCAGCGGCGCGGCCGTCGGCCAGGTAAACGGCCTTTCCGTCACCTGGCATGGCGATTTTGAATTCGGCCTGCCGCACAGCATTTCCTGTACGGTGGGGGTGGGACACGAAGGCATCATTGATCTGGAGCGGGAGGCGGAACTCGGCGGGCCTATACACACCAAAGCCATGATGATTCTCAAAAGCTATCTTACCAATCTTTTTGCCCGCACAAAACCCCTCGTACTTTCCGCTTCCCTGTATTTTGAACAAAGTTACGCGGGGATAGAGGGCGATTCCGCCTCAGGGGCGGAATTGGCCGCTCTGCTTTCCGCCCTCGCCGACGTGCCTGTGCGTCTTGACCTGGCTTTTACCGGCGCGGTAAGTCACGCGGGGGGGATTTTACCCGTGGGCGGCGTGACGCGCAAGGTGGAAGGCTTCTATAAAGTTTGCGCCCGTCACGGCCTGACGGGTACGCAGGGGGTGATTATTCCGGCGGACAATGTGAATCACCTTATGCTTTCGGCGGAAATACGGAATGCCGTTGAGCAGGGGCGTTTCGCCGTCTGGCCTGTACGGCGCATAGAGGAGGCCCTTTGTCTGCTCACCGGCCTGCCTGTGGGGCAGCGCCGCAAAAAGGGCTTCACTCCCGGCAGCCTTTATGACCTTGTGGACAAGCGTCTGGAGCGCCTTGGAGCCTATGCCCAGGACGCCTTCAAGCGCGTCAGGAAACCGTGACGCGGCTCTGTTCAGACCGCAAATCGCTTTTTTGAGCCTTTAACCGCGTGACGATTATGCCCAGAAGTAAAAAAAAACTCCTGCTTGAAACAGCCAAAGAACTTTTCGGCGAATATGGGTATGTGGAAACCACATTCAAAAAAATTTCGGAACGGGCCGGCGTGGCCCTCGGTCTTTTAACCCATCACTACGGCAATAAGGAAAAACTCTTTCTCGCCGCCGGCCTGGATGTTCTGGAACATTTTCTGGCCAGGCTGCGTGAGACCGCCGGAGAAGCGCCGTCCGGCTTTGAGGCTGTTATGCGTTTTTGCGAGGCCTACCTTGATTTTTCCGTTGACAAAAATTCCAACTGGCTGGTTCTGGTGCGCTGTTCGCCCTACAGCGACATGAAGACAAAAAAAGATCGCGACATAATGGATTCTCTTTTCGAGCAGGTGTACAGGGATCTGGAATCGCACCTGGAGCGCGGTGTTAAAGACGGCAGCCTGCGGAAACTGGACGCGGAAGTCACGGCGCAGGTGATTGTTTCGCTGATGGTCGGGGCAAACCGCACACGAGTGCTGACGCCCTATGCCTTGCCGTCGTTGTACGGCGAGGTGCTGGATTTTGTCGCCAAGGCCGTCCGGGCCTGACGACATCACGCGCCTTCGATCATCAGTTTTTTGGCCAGGCGGAACTGGCTTTCCACGCTCACGGCCGTTCCGTCCAGTTTTGCCGCCAGAAGGGCCCGCAGTATGCGGCGATAGTCGGGGCCGGGCGCAAGGCCGAGCCGACGGAGATCGTCTCCGGTGATATCCGGTTTTTCTTTGCTCCACTGGGTAATGTAGCGCGAGAGATTTTTTTTGACTTCCTCGTCATCCGCGGTGGCCATGAGATAAATGAGGCATTCCGGTGAGGTTCCGCGCAGCAGTTCGCACAATGCGCTTATCTTTGCGCTGCCGGTGGTGTCCTTTTTCCGCCATTTCAGCAGATTGTCCTTGATATGGCGCAGTTGTTCACGATTGCGCAGGATTTCCTGCCTTTTAACGCCGGGCAGGCCGAGTCTGTCGTAGGTCGTTGAGGTTTCCTTGTAGGGCAGGCCGGCTGTGAGTCCGTAAAAATAGACAAGCCAGGGCCGCGCCGTTTCCTGAAGGTAAAGCAGCGCGTACCAGGCCAGGGTCTCCTTGAGTTGCTGTATCAAGGCTGTTCTTGTCGGTGTCAGAACCAGGGTGGGAGACATGGCGGACAAAATGCCGATTTCCTGCAGACGAGCGAAGCAGGCCGGGGGGTTGGCTTCTTGGCAGATATGCCTGTATTCGTTGAACAGACGGGCGGGAGAGAGGCGCTCCATCAGTTTCAGGGACAGGGCGCTTTTGATCAATTTTTCCGTGCCGGTTCCTATGCGGAAAGCGTAACGCTGCTCGAAACGGACTGCCCGCAGGCAGCGCGTGGGGTCTTCCACAAAACTTAAGGTGTGGAGTACGCGTATAATGCGGTCTTTAATGTCCTGCCAGCCTCCGAAAAAGTCCGCCAGAAGGCCGAAATTTGCGCCGTCAAGGCGCACGGCAAGGGCATTGATGGAAAAATCCCGGCGAAATATGTCCATTTTGAGGGAAGACAGTTCCACAGTGGGCAGGGCGGCCGGATACTCGTAATATTCCAGGCGGGCTGTGGCCACGTCGATGCGCGCCTCTTCTCCCCTGCTGTTGTGGTAAATGACGACGGATGTCAGAAATTTCTGGTGTTCGCGCACACGGCCGTTCAATTGGCGGGCCAGTTCCCGCGCCAGGGCAATGCCGTTGCCTTCCACAACAATGTCAATGTCCTGAGTACATTTGTCCAGAAGTATATCACGCACAAAACCGCCCACGGCATACACGGGCAAGCCGAGGGCCACGCCCGCCGCGCCGGTCAGGGCCAGTATTTCGCGGGTTTCTTTGGGGAGACGATCCCGCAGGTGTTTGCTTATATTGCGTTCCTTCTGCTTGTTCTTCGGGGCGGGAAGCAGGCCGGGTTCACTGGCGAAAAGGTTGATAAGATCCGTCCGGGTGACCACGCCCACAACCTTTCCGTTTTCCACAATGGGTACAAGGCGCTGGCGATTTCCCACAATGATGTCGCTGAGTTCCTGCAAGGGGGCGTCTGGCGGAAGGGTGCGCACATAACGCCGCATATATTCTTTGACAGGTTCGGAACTCAGGCCGTGAGCCACGGCCCGTGAGGCCGTCTGCGCGTCCAGCAGGCCGACGCATATATGCTCATTGTGCTTGAATACAGGAGCCGCCTTGAGACCGAAATGCAGCATAAGCTCATGGGCTTCTTTCAGGGAAGCATCCTCATCAATGCCTATGGCCGGCGCGGTCATATGTTCGCGCAGAACTTTGCCGGGCCTGTTTTGTTCTTGGAGGCGTCTGAGGATGCTTTCCCGCGTCTCGGCCAGGGCCATGTCCCGAATTGAGGCCGAGGCCGCGTAGCTGTGCCCGCCACCGCCCAGAGACGTGCATATTTTGCCTACGTCAAAGGCGTCGCTGTGGCTGCGCGCCACTACCTGAATGCGGTCTCCCATGCAACCGATGGCGAAAAGCGTGGGCATTTTCTCCATCTCCATGAGCTTGTGCGCCAGGGCGGCGAAATCGCCGAGGTAGTGCTCCAGGGACACGTCGGCCAATACCACGGGGTTATTGTCTATTATGTAGGTCTGGGCGGATTCCAGCAGCCTGTTCAGGGCATGAATGTGCTGACTTGTCAGCTCGTGCGAGGCCATTTCGCTTATCCGGCGCACGTTCATGCCCTGTTCAAGCAGCCAGACAGCCGCCAGAAGGTCATCGGTCGTGGTGGAGGAGTAGGTGAACGAGCCTGTATCGCTGTAAATGCCCAAACCAAGAAGAGTGGCTTCTTCTTGATTCAAGGCGGCGCCGTTCTCTCGCAGGTTTTTGATCAGAAGTGAAGTGACGGCGCCCGTTTTGGCCACATGCGCGATGTCCGCCGGGATGTCGTCGGCTGATTCCGGATGGTGATCCCAAATTTCAACGCATATTCCCTCACGTTCCAGCAGAGGTTGGACATGACGCACACGGCCGCGTTGCCGTGTGTCCACGATGACCAGGCGATGGAAGGCGTTCCAGTCCGGATTCCCCTCCACAAAATTGTAGGTGTTTTTGTCCAGTTCTCCATAGACTTTCTGCAGGGAACGCTCCTGACTGCCGGGAAAGAGCAGCGCGCAAGGCCCATATAGATGCCGCGCGGCCAGCATGGCGGCAAAGGCGTCAAAATCCGCATTGGCGTGGCAGGTCACAAGGGTACCCAGGCCGTTCATTGGCGGCTCCGGGGGTGAAAACGCCTGTGTATGCCGAGCAGGCGGTCAGACTGTACATGGGTATAAATTTCTGTGGCGCTGATGTCCTCATGGCCCAGCAGCATCTGTACGGCGCGCAGATCGGCTCCGCCTTCCAGAAGGTGCGTGGCGAAGGAATGCCGGAAGGTATGCGGAGAGACGGGCCGGGATATCCCGGCCGGAAGAGCGTATTTTTTTACCATTTTCCAGATGTATTGGCGGGTAAGGCCCGCGCCTGAGCGGTTGAGAAAGAGATGCCCGGTTTTAGGCCTGAATTTCGGCCTCCAGTCCCGTAAATAGGCCGAGAGTAATTTCTGCATATGGTCGTGCAGGGGGCAGAGGCGTTCCTTTGCGCCTTTGCCGAAAACGCGGACCAGCCCCCGTTGCTGGTCGAGATCGGTCACGGTCAGGGCGCAAAGTTCTGAAACGCGCAGGCCCGAGGCATACAGCATCTCCAGTATGCACCGGTCGCGCTGGCCGCATTTGTCCGCCATGTCCGGCATGTTCAGCAGAGTTTCCATTTCTTCCCGGCTGAAGACCTCAGGCAGATGCAGGGGCAATTTGGGGTTGTCCAGCAGGGCGGCCGGGTTCGCGGTAACTGCTCCTTCCTCAAAGGCGAAGGCGAAAAAGACGCGCAAGGTCGAGAGATGGCGGGCCAGGGTCTGGCCGCTGTTGCCGCGCGCGCGCATCCAGGAAAGATAGAGCAGAATCTGATCTTCACCCGGTGGGCCAGCCGTGCCGCCCTTTTCCGCCAGTTGGCTTCGAAAAAGAAAAAAATTTTCCATATCCCGGGAATAAGCGTCAACGGTATGAGGAGAGAGGCCGCGTTCCGCCAGGAGGCTGTCCAGCCAGGGGGCGAGGCAAGGCAGGAGAGGTTCCGCGTCCGTCGCGCTTTTTGAGGGGGCAAACATTTTCAATGTTAAACCGTTCTAAAGCTGTTCCGGCCCCAGGGCGAGGAGGCCGGCAATATAGTCGCTCATGCTCTGTATCGTGGCAAAAGGATTGGGTTCGAGAGTAAAGGCCTCGTCGCCGACAAGCGGCACGTCCCATCCGGCCTCTTGCCGCAACAGTTCTTCCGCCTTGTCAAGAAAAAGCATGACGTCCAGGGAATCCAGCGCGGCCTTTGGCCCTGTCAGGGCAAGGGACGGGCTGAATTCCGAAGGCTCGCGCCAGCCTTTTTGTATTTCGGCCAAGGCCTCCCGCAGGAGTTGCATGATTTCCCGCTCGGTCATTGATCTTCTCCTTCCGGCTTTTCAATTTTTCCGCCAAGCCGTTTGCCGGAAACCACCAGGGTTTCTTCCGTCTTGTCCTGCCCGGCAATGTGCATTGGGCGATGGATCCAACCGCCGGGAACAGCCATTTTGTACAGACAGATATTGCTCAGAAAGGTAAAGCCTATGGCGGAATTGAGAATGCGCGATTTGCGGTTGCTGCCCACAATGTGGTTGTACAGCCTTTCCAGGCCGAGAACTTTTCCGCACCAATCGTGCAGGGTAAGGGCGGCCGCGGCCGCGAGACCCTTGGGCGCGTCGTCGTGCATCATCATTGATTCCGCCTTGCACTCTCTCTTTTGAAAGTCGAAAGTGTCCAGCGCTATGTTGCCCCAATGCCGGTTTTTGTCGGCAATGAGAAAGAGCAGAAAATCCCTGCTTTCGCTTCCGTATTTTTTCATGATTCCGGCAAGCTGCTCTTCCGTCAGGGGGATGTTGGTCAGAAAAGCCTCGGGATGCGCTGCGCGCAGTGTCGCTATTTCCTTTATGAAAGCCGCGCTTTGCGCCTGTTTGGCGGTGACGGTGTGCAGGAAGTATTCCTTGCCCTGATGCGTGAAGGGGATGCGTTGCGCCTGTTTTTTGAAGGAGGCCAGTTTTTCCAGGGTATCGGATTTGTATTTCAGCCATCCTTTGGGTTCCGGAGTGACGAAAGACAGGGTATCGTCAGTCAACAACTGCCTGAGCACAGAGCCGATGTAGGCTATTTCCTCTCTGGTGCGGTTGTGCCCGCAGGGCAGGACAAGCGCCCTGGTGCCCATGCCGTAGGCCACGGGGTTGTTTTCCTGACGGAAGGGCGGCATAAAGGAAAGAGGATAGAACACAGGGGCGCACATGACCTTGTTGGCCAGGAGTTTTTTCATGAAGTCAGGGCGGCCGTGTTCAGGATTTCTCAGAAAGAGCACCGTCAGCAGGCGGCTGCTGTCTGTGCCGGGCACGTCCGGATTGAGGCGGACGTCGTCAACATATTTCAGTTCTTCCTGATACCAGGAAAATATCTCTTTTTTCCGCGCCAGCAGTTCGGGCAGGCGCTCCATTTGAGCCACGCCGACAGCCGCCTGAAGATTGGACATGAGGCAGTTCCAGGCAAGGGCGTCCACAACCATGGGGTTTGAGGCGCTTGCGCCATTACCGGCAAGTTTCGCGGCTTTTCGCATGAGTTCGTCATTCGAGCCCAGCAAAACGGCCCCGCCTCCGGCGGTCACCGGGCAGTCGGATTCAAGGGAGAAGATGGAAAAAGCGCCCATGGAGCCGGCGGGCCGGCCATTGTAAAAGGCGCCGATGCCCTGGGTGGCATTTTCGATAACGGCCATGCCATGCTTTTCAGCCAGTTGGAGAAGCGGATCCATATGGCACACCTGGCCGAAGAGGTGTGTGGGAATCACGCACCGGCTGCGGGGCGTGATGCGTGCCGCGACGGCGGCCGGCGCAAGGCAGAGCGTCACGGGGTCAACATCGCAGAAAACCGGTTTGGCGCCCAGATGCGCCACAGCGGCCGCCAGGAATGTATCCGCTATTTCCGGGAGCAGCACTTCGTCTCCCGGTTTGACGTTGAGGCAGAGCAGGGCCAGATGCGCTGCCGCCTGCGGACTGTTGAGGGCCAGCGCATAGCGCTGCCCGATTTGACGGGCCGTCAGGGTTTCAAAAATTTTCACATGCTGCCTGCTTCTGGCGTTCCAGCCTATGCCGCCGGCCTCGGTGGTCAGTTCAATTTCTCTGTGGCCGATGGAGGGGCCGGAGAGTGGAATGGGGTCAATGATCATGGCGCTCCTGCCGTGTTTACATGTTGTTTCCCGTAGAATTTTTCGTGCCAGTGCCGTATGTTGTCATCCCGCGAGGGGTGGTTTTTCGGTGGGGAATATTCACGAACCGGTCGAATGTCCGTGTTCTCAAGGGAGAGAATGCAGGACGAGGCCGCAAGCCCGGCCCCGAAGGCGCAGAGCATGACCTGCTGGCGCGCTTCCCTTTCTCCGTCGGCGAAATGCGCGCACATCTGCGCCGGGATTGAGGACGAACCCAGATTGCCGTAACGGCCGAGGCAGTCAAAGGGCGTCTGTTCCGGGGAAAAGCCGGATTTCCTGGCAATGGCCTCCACCATGATTTTGTTGGCCTGATGCAGAAACAGCCGCCGCACCGCGCCCGTCGCCAGGCCGCATTTTTCAAGATGTTTCCTGATATGCCGGGGAACGACGGAAACGCCGAAGGAATAAATGGCCGCGCCGTCCATCCATATCCGGCAGTAGCCCCCAAGAGTCCAGGGCGTGTTTTTGCCGTCGCGCACAAGGCGCGCTGCCGGGTCGGCGGGGCTGTCCGCGGCCGAGAAGGGGATGCGCGCGCCGCCGCCGGGGATGACAAGGGCTTGGTGCTTTGTGCCGTCGTTGGCCAGACAAAAGTTCATATCTTCACCGGGTGCGGCTTCCAGCAGGGCGGCTGTGCCCGCGTCGCCGAAAACGGGGGCGACAACGCGGTTGTCGGGGTCGGCGAAGCGGGCGGGCGTGTCTCCCACCAAAAGCAGGGTTTTTTTCACAGCGCCGGAAGCGATCAGGGACGCGGCCATCCACAGCCCGTTGACAAAACCGGCGCAGCCGACGTTCATGTCCAAAGCTCCGCAGGAAGACGGCAGATCAAGCCTGTGTTGCAGGATGGAGGCCGAGGCCGGGAGCATATAATCCGGGCTGTGGCTGACGAAGATGATCATGCCTGTTCCGTTTTTGTCGCGCCCTTCCAGAAGGCGTTCCGCCGCGTCGGCGCAGAGGTCGGCGGCGGTCACGCCGGGAGGGGCTATTCTTCTCGTCGCAAGACCGCTGAGTTCGCTCATGCGTCGGGCTTTTTCCGGGTTGTTGTCAAAATGCGCGAGTTCGTCATGCAGGGACAGATTGTTGGAGGGCACAACCACGCCCAACGCGGAGAGCCTTACGCCGGAAATGACGGAAAAAGCCAAAACGCGCTCCTTGTCTCAGGCATCGGCGAAGCGCCTGTGCCAGTTTTGGATGGAAGTTGCCCTGTCATTGCCGTAATCCGTTTCTTTCAGGGTTGAAGGCGGCATGAAAAGCGTCTTTTTCAGGGAAAGGACGCAGGATGCCCAGGACAGGCCCGCGCCGAAGCCGCAAAACATGGCCTTTGCCGGGGGGGCTTTGTCCTCCGGACGACTCGCGCCGCCATGCCTTCCGAACTCGTCGCAGAGCAGCGTGGGGATGGAGGCCGCGCCCAGATTTCCGTAACGGGCCAGCGTTTTCATGGGCGTTCTGCTCAGGGGCACGCGGCATTTTTGGGCTATGGTTTCGAGCATCAGGCGGTTGGCCTGATGCAGAACAAGACTGTCCAGGTCTTCGGGGGCAAGGCCGGCCAAGGCCAGATGTTCTTTGATATGGGCCGGAACGACGCTTACCCCGAAGCTGAATACGCCCACGCCGTCCATCCACAGTTGGCCGTAATCGCCCAGAGTCCAGGGGTTGCCCCGCTCGTCGGCGACAACGGCGTTGAAGGGGGCCTCAGGCCCTTCTTCCGGGCATTGGGGCAACCTCGCGCCACCTCCGGGGATAATCAGATGCTCGTATTTCGCCCCGTCTCCGCCCCAGTGAAAGTTCATGCTTTCCCCTGGGGCTTTTTCCAGCAGGGTGGCCGTGCCCGCATCTCCGAACAGAGGGGCCGTGACCCTGTTGGCCGGGTTGAGAAAGCGCCCCTGGGTGTCGCCCACCAGCAGAAGAGTCCGCTCCGCCGCGCCGCAGGCGATAAGCGAGGCGCAGGCCAGCAGCCCCATGACGTATCCGGCGCAGCCGGAATTCATGTCCATGCACAGGCAGGAATCCGGCAAGTTCAGCCGCCCCTGGATGATGGAGGCCGAAGCCGGTAAAAGATAGTCCGGGCTCTGGCTGACGAAGAAAAGCGCGTCCACTTTTATGGGTGGGGAAGCCGCGCCCCCGGCGTCCGCCTTTACGGTCTCCAGCAGGCCGGCCGCGGCGGCGAGGCAGAGATCCAGGGCCGTGACCCCGGGCGGGGCTATGCGCCGCCGCTCAAGGCCGCTCAGGGCGGCGGCTCTGCGGGCCTCATCCTGTGACAGGCCGTGGGCCAGGGCCTCCTCTTCAAAAATGATTTCTCCGGCCGGAAGAACGGCGTTGACGGCGCTCAGTCGTACATTTTCCAAAAGAGCCGGCCTGTCTGATGCGCTCATTGCAGTTTCATCCTGTGGCTGGGGGCAAGCTCTTCCAGCCGTATTCTCCGGGGCACGGCGTACGGCGGCAGCATATCTTTCAGGGCATTCAGGAGACGCCCGGCGATTTCCCGCTCCTTGTCCGGCCCGGCGGGTTTTGAAACCATCCGGCATACAAGCTCGACATGTTGTCCCGTCAGGGGATTGGCCGCGCCAAAGGCCCTGGCGAACAGCACCCCCGGCAGGGAGAGAGCGGCCTGTTCCACCTCGGCGGGCATAACCTTGAGCCCGCCCACGTTGACGAGATCGCCGAGTCTGCCGCTGATGCGCAGCCAGGGGCCGTCGCTTTCCGCCATGTCGAGGGTCTTGTGCCAGCCTTCTCCGTCAAAGGGGCACGGCGCGTCGAGGTAGCCGAGCATCCGGTTTGCCGCCCTGATTTCCAGGCAGCCGTCGCGAATTCGCGTTTCCACGCCTTCGCCGCCCACTTGCATCCAGAGACTGTCCCTGGCGCGGCTTTTGACTCGTAGAATGCCCAGTTCGCTCATACCGTAAGTCTGGCGGAAATCCACTTCCGGCAGGGCCGCGCACAGGGCGTCAAGGGTGCCCTGATCCATCCGTTCGGTGCCGTAGGTGACGAGTTTGAGAGACGGCGGAATTTTCTCGACGAATCCTCCCAACAGCAGCAGACGGAGAAAGGTCGGGCTGGCCGGGAGGAGTTCCACCGAGAAGTCGTGAACATCCCGCCACAGGGCTTCGGGATTGAAGGCGGAAGGCATCACCGCCTCGCCGCCGTTGAAGAGGATGTGCAACAGGGTGTTGATGCCGCCGATATGGTCAAAGCGCAAAAAGGTCAAGGTGCGTTGAGCTTTGCGGGGTGTTCGGTATCTGGCCAGAAATTTGTCCGCTCCATGCGCTATGGCCTTGGGCGCGCCGGTGGTGCCCGAGGTAAAAAGAATCAGCCCGGCTTCTCCGCTTTCGCGCAGTTGGTTGAGAATTTCGTTGTCCGCGCGTGTCTCCCTGATCCGTTGAACTCTGCCCTGGCTGATGAGCGCGTCCGCCTGGGCGGTGCGGAGAAATTGCTCATGTTGGGAGGCCGTGTCCGGAGTGAGGGGCGCCACGATCATGCCCGCGTCCAGAAGGCGGAGCAGTGTGGCTATGGACAGAGGGTCGAAGCCGCCCACAAGGGCCACGACATCTCCCGGCCGCAGAGCCGAAAAATCCGCCTCCGCCGTTTGCAGCACATCCCGCAGGCTGAGCGTGCCCCCCCGGCCGAGAAGAAAGGGGCGGCCCACATCCGGCGCGCGCGCGGCCAACTCGGCGAGAAGCGGCATCACGCCCCCCCCAGGCTGATGACTTCGCCGGAAATCATGGAACTGCCCTCGTCCAGCAAGAAACGCGCGAGATTCCAGACGTCTTCGGGCCCGGCCATGCGGCGTACCACCTGCCGCTGGACAACGGCGTCAATCTGCTCCCTGGTGAGGCCCTTCAACATGCCCGTGGCGATGGGGCCGGGGGAGATGACGTTGGCCGTTATGTTGGAGGGGGCGAGTTCGCGGGCAAGACAACGGGTAAAGGTTTCCACTCCGGATTTCGAGGCCGCGTAAGCGCTTTCCCCGGTCAGGGCCAGCGGAACGGCAATGCTGGAAAAATTGATGATTCTGCCGGCCTGGCCGCGGACCAGGGCTTTGCCTCCTTCCGCGCAGCAGTGCATGACGCCGAGAAGGTTTACCTCAAGAATGCGGGCCAGAGTGGCGGGCGGGGTTGTGAACAGCAGATTCATGGAGGCCAGCCCGGCGGCGTTGACGATGCCCCAAAGCGGCTCGTCGCGCAAACTCCGGAAAAAGGCGGTCACAGCTCCGTGATCGGCGACGTCGCCGATGGTCAGGGGAAAGCCGGGGTCATCCTTGGGTCGGCTGCGGGAAAAGCCCGCGACCCTGTATCCTTCTTTCATGGCCCTGACGGCGATATGCCTGCCGAGGCCGCCCCCGGCCCCGCTGACGGCAATGAGCTTCACGCGCCGGCTCTTTCCGGCGCGAGACCGCCGATATGCCGGGCGAGGCTCTCCACGCTGCGGTATCTGCCGCTGTTCGCGGACATGGCCGAATCCGACGTCCAGTCGAAGACCATCCCTCTTTCCGCGCACCAGTCCTCCACCTGAAGGAGAAGATGCACCAGTTCAAGGGAGGTCAGCGCCGCGCCGGGGCCAAACAGAGGGCTTTGAAGGCCAAGGGGCGGGCAGTCCTTTTTTTCCGCGCTTATGGCCTGGAGAATGAAGGCGGCCGCCTCTGCAAAATTCTTTTCTTCAGGCTTCATGCCTGTTCCCGCTTTCGGCGCAGTTCCGCCACGATGTGGGCGGCCAGCGTGCCGATGGTTTTGAGCGGGCGCTCCCCGCTGTCCGGGTTGACGGATATGGCCAGCTCCAGGCCGGGTTCGTCAAGCAGCCTGTCCACTTCAAGCAGAAAGGCCAGCATTTCGTAAGAGTCGAGAACGGCGTCCCTCCCGGTGAGGGAGATGCCGGCGCTGAACGCGGGCCACCGCTCCGCGTCTCCGAGGGTGTTTTCCAGAGCCTGCCGAAGCAGAGGCAGAACGTCGTCTTCAGTCATCGCGCCATTATGTCCCTGTTGGGTTTTTTTGACAAGAGCGGCACGCCCTTCCCGTTTTTCGGCCGGTTTTGAAAAAAGCCCCGCCTCCTGTGGAACAATCGGGGGCGGGGCTAAAACCTTTTACGGCATTTCACGCTTTATTCATCAATTCACTCCGGCTGTGGGGGCGCCATGCTCACTGGCTCTTGATGAGGATGTCGTTGGTGAGCACATCAATATCCGTCATGGAAGTGTCCACAACCACCGTCGCGCCGCTGCTGTTGGTGTATGTGGTATAGGCCCCGTTGGTGTTGCTCTTGGACCAGTCGTCGCCGGTCAGGTGCAGGCCGTCGTTGCCCATGCTGATGCCCATGCTGGCGAGGTTGCTCCAGGTAGCTTCGCCGTTGATTCCTATGGCGACCTCCGTATTGGCGGCTTCGCCCAGAAGCCCTTCCAGGGAGGCTGTGGGGTTGGCCGTCGTGCTCACCAGCAGGGCGTCCAGCCCCTCGCCGCCGTCAAGGGCGTTGCCGGCGTGGTACACCATCACGTCGTTGCCGTCTCCGCCGCTGATACGATGAGCGCCGTCGGCCCCGCTGTCGAGAAAATCGTTGTACGCTCCGCCGTATACGTTGCCGTTATAGTTGTACTGGACGGTGAAGTCCGTGTTGCCGGCGGCATAGTTGTTGAGCACATCGACAAGCCAGGCGAAATCGGTGGCGAAGTCCGGATCCGTGGGGTCAATGCCGTTGAACACCATCTTTTCAAAGTCGGTACCGCAGGTTGTCAGCCAGTCATGATACCATGCCGTGAAGGTGTCCGCGTCCGGCGCGGTGAGAATCAGGGTGTCGTAACCCCAGCCGCCGCTGATGTGCACGCCGTTGCCCGATATTTCGCCCTCAATGGAGACGATGTCGTCGCCCTGGCCGGCGTCGATGTGTATTTTGCCGTAGTCGCTGGCGGTGATGCCGCCGTGGATTTCGATGCGGTCGTCGCCCCCTCCGGTGTTGACGTCAATGGAGGAATATTGGTCCTTCGCCAGCATGTCGCCGTTGAGAATGATCGTATCCTTCCCCTCGTTCCCGGATATGCTGACATGGCCGCCGTTGACGGCCTCCACGGCCAGGCCGCGCGCCAGTTCGCCCAAATCGTTGATGGTCGTGCAGGTGATGACCACCGACAGGGCGTGATCGCCGTCGTCACCATATGTGTTGTAGATGTTTATATCCGCGTTTCCGTCGGCACGCAGGCCCACGGCCCGGTCGGCGTCGGCCACCGTAATGTTCAGATTGTCGGTGTGGATGTCCACCTGCGCGTCTGCGTACAAGCTCATTCCACTTTCGGCGTTTATGCCGTAGCTTGCCGTGGCTCCGGCCATTGCGCCGCCCCGGACGTCAATGTCCAGCTCACGGGCGTTGATGGCCACCTCGGCCCGGAGTCCTTGCGGAGAGCCGTAATCGTCCGTCACGACGATGCTCCTGGCTTCCACGCCCGTGTTCAGGCGGCCGCCCGAGACATCAATTTTGACGGATTCGACGCTGCGGTCGCTGTCGCTGCCCCAGGCGTTATCGTGAATCGTCAGGGCGTTGGTCTCGCCCTGGTACGGGGGGTGGGATGAATTGGCGAGGCTCACTTGGCCGCCCACGGCGCTTATGCCCGTGGCCCTGCTGTCGCCCGCCCCGTCCTTTATGGCCGCTTTGATGACGAATTCGGGAGCGTCGACGCCGACGCTCAGCCCCGCGGGGCCGTGGTCGAGTTCGCCGCCGGGGGCGCTCCTGTCGTGCTGAATGCCCACGGCTTCCGTGCGGCCGCCGTTGTCCCGCGCGGCCACGTCAACGGTGACGCGTTCGCCCGCTTCCAGGACAATGCCCGCCGCCTTGGCGTTGACGTTCATCTGGATGCCGGCGATGCTGTTGTCGAGCGCCGCGCCGCTTTCACCGGCCCGGCCGGTGAGGGTGAGCTCTTCCCCGGCGCTGAATTGGGAGGCGGGGGCAAGTTTCTGGTAATAATCGTGGCTGTTTTCGTGGCCCCCTGTGGAAATGACCGAGAGGTTCTGGCCGGCGCCCTTGACGCCCAGGTTGATGTCACCCTCGGCCTTCATGTCGATTATGCCGTCCCGGATGGTCACGGCGCTGACATTGCCGCTGCCCGCGTGTTTGCCGCCCATATTCACGGAGACGTTCACGTCTCCCCCGGCCTCGACGTTCACGTCGCCGTAGCTCGCCGTGACGCCGGACACGGTTTCGGCGTCGTTTGTGCCCAGATCGACGGCGACATTGACGTCGCCGTCGGCCCGGACGTTGACCTCGGTCTGTTTGTGCAGGTTTTCCAGGTCCGGACTGGGGTAATATCCACCCTCCTTGCCGTATCTGTCGTGGTAATACTGTCCCGCCAACAGCTGCTGATACTTTGTGTGAGCGTAAGCTTTCTCCGCCGGATTGCCCATATCCATGGGGTCAAGGCCGTGGCCGGAAAAGATGCCGTGCACGCCGGAGGCTTTCAGGGCGCCGCCCTCGGCCGCGCTGACGGCCTTTATGTTGACGTCGCCCG
>JAITGC010000065.1 GCA_031280915.1 Desulfovibrio sp.
ACTTGAAGCGGTGGCGTGGAATAGCCACCAGATACGCGAAAAATACGGCATCATTTCTCGCCGCCATTCATATCAGGTGCATCTTTTTATGGGCTTCAATCTCGTGACTACACTATCTACAAGAATTTGCTCGCAAATCCTTGGCGTCAGATTGTCGCAAGGCGAATTCACTTGGCCGTCAAGCGACAATCTCAAGGGTGAACTGTCATAAAAGGAGCCGACAACCATGCACAAACTCTATGTCGCCATGGTGGGTCTGCCGGCCCGCGGTAAATCGACCCTCGCCCGGCGCTTGCGCGACGGTCTGGTGAGGGAAGGCATAAAAACGCAAATCTTCAACAACGGGGATGTGCGCCGCAGCCTGCTCGGCGCGGAATCCATCGAACCTGATTTTTACAATCCGCAAAACGCCTTTGGCCGCGAGGCCCGTGAAATGATCTGCCGCCGCAACATGGAACTGGCGCGGGAATGGCTGAACAGCGGCGGCGATGTGGCCATTCTGGACGCCACCAACGCCAGTGCGGCGAGACGCGCCTCACTTGAACAAAATCTCTCGGATTGGCCGATGCTCTTTGTGGAGTGCCTGAACGAAGACACATTGTTGTTGGACGCCTGCATACGACGCAAGGTGGATTTGCCTGAATACGCGAACATGTCCGACGAGGCTGCCCTGGAAAATTTTTTAAAGCGCATAGCCTACTACGAATCCATCTATAGCCCCCTTGACAGAGAAAAATTCTGGCTGCGGGTGGATTCCACAGCCAACCGCATCCTCGGGGAAAAACCCTGCGAAAGTTCACCCTATTATCCGGCCATACGCGAAATTTTGGTCAATTATTGGGTGGAAAGCCTTTTTCTTGTCCGCCACGGGCAGACGGAATTCAACGTGCAGGGGCGCATCGGCGGTGATCCGATGCTGACCGCCAAAGGCCGGGAGCAGGCCAGGGCTTTGGCAGGCTGTCTTGTCCCCAACAACATCGCCTGGGTCTTCACCTCAACCCGGCTGCGCTCGCACGAAACCGCCGCCCCTCTCCTGGCGGAAAAGCCAGGCGTACATACCATGGCTTTCACGGAATTTGACGAATTGTGGGCCGGGGACTGCGAGGGGATGCTCTATTCGGAAATCCGCGAAAAAATGCCCGAGGTGACCACCGGCCGTAATGCGGACAAATACGGCTACGCCTATCCGGGCGGTGAAAGCTACGCCACACTGCGCAAACGGGTGCAACAGGGCCTGCGCCGCGCTCTTTTTCTGGCGGCCGGCGCGCCCCTGGTCATTGTGGGCCATCAGGCCATAAACCGCGTACTGCTTACGATTTTCTTGCGTTGCCGCAATGAGGACGTGCCGTATATCCATATTCCGCAGAATCAGTATTATCACATCAGCCTGACAGCGCAACGCAAGGTCTTTGAGCGCGTGGCTTACGGCGCGTGACAGCCGGCCCAGGAGCCTTTGTTTTTTTACAGCATTTTCACTTTGAAATGCTTGCCTGACGGCGAAGCAAGTTCGCCTCGCAAGCATTTCGTGGCGCGGATTTTCAAAAAATCCGCAAGGGATAGGCATCCGCCCACAAGGGATAGGCATCCGTACGGCCCCTTCGGGCTACGGATGCCGAATATGCCCCTGACGGGGCTACGGCTGACGATCCGCGCCGAGCCGTCAAACATTTTCAATGTTGAACCGCTCTAAGGATATGGATTTATCTCCGCAGGGCTGTCGGCAACGAAAAATACAACCGCGCCGCCCGGTCAAAGCATTGTCCCGGCAGAAAACTCGCCCACCAGAAAAGCCGGTATTTGAGAGACGTTCCCGTCCACGGCGCGATGCTTGAGCGGGCTTCGGCGTTCCTGCCCTCGCGCCAGAGCGCCACTCCCTTCTGAAAGGCGGCGCGGCGCGTCAGCAATGCGACAAGATTCGGATGGGCCGCATCATAACCCGGATAAAGACGGCGATGCTTCTCCAGGATATAAAGCGTTTCCTCGGCGAATTGCCCGAACTTGCCAAAGGTGGTGTTGCCCCCATGTACCCGCCAGCGCGTGAGCGGCGCATCCACATAGTCCAATTCCCAGTCATGGGCGATGCGGTAAAAGACATCCGCCTCCTCGCATACATTCAGTTCTTCGTCAAAGCAGGCGCGCGGCTTTTCAGGGGAAGCTCCGCCCGAATCCTCCAATAAATTTTCCATGGCCTCGCGCCGCAACATGGCGGAAGACATGGAAATCCATTGACGTTCCACAAGTTCGGCGAAGGCCATGCCCCTGGATGGGCGCGATTCGGCAAAAAGCCGTTTGACAGTGCGTTCTTCGTCAAAAATTTCCGTATCCGTACAAACCAGCCCCACTTTTGGATTGGCTTCAAAGAGGGCGATTTGCCTGGCGAGTTTTTCCGGCAACCACAGATCGTCACAATCCAGAAAGGCGATATACCGGCCCCGGGCATGAGCCAAGGCACGATTACGCGCCGCCCCGAGGGGAACAGTTTGCTCGCCGCGAACATAACGCGTCCTGTCTTCAAAGGACGCGGCAACCTCCTGGAGAATCGCGGGGCTTTCATCGGTGGAAGCATTGTCATAAAAAACAAGTTCGTAATCACAATGGCTTTGCGCGAAAAGGCTTCGCAGAGCGGAGCGCAGATGGCGGGAGCCGTTGTAGCAGTTCATGATGACGGAAACGGCGGGCTGCATGCGGTTTTCCTCTACGACGACACTTTGAAGACAAAATATTTGCAGAGCAGATAGGTGACAAGGGCCACAAGCAGTGCGGCGACAGGCATGGACATGATGTAGGAAAGCCCGGCACGCCCCAACAGCCAGATAAGGCAGGTATTGAGGCAAAGCCCGAATCCCTGGGTGAGGGCATAGCGCGGCAGCATATTTTTATGAATGCCCTGAGCCTGAAATGTCCAGCGGCACTGCCCCATGTAGGAAATGCCGAAGGAGAGCAGATAGGCCGCGGTGTTGCCCACAAAGACAGGCAGACCCAAAATGGTGACCAAAAGACAGCCGAAAAGGAAGTAACTGAGGGTGGATATGCCGCCCATCAGGCCAAAACGCGTCCAGCGTCTGGCAAGCAGGGGGCGCACAAAGGACAGCTCGTGAAATTTCATTTATTTTTCGCGGATATTGTGACGGTAAAAATCAGGACGTAAGGGCCAATTGTACAGCGACGCAGACATTGTCCACATCCTGGACGCTCAATCCGGGATGCAGCGGCAGGGTCAAAAGCTCGCTGTACAACTGTTCCGTGGCCGGCAGACACGCCGCCCCCCCGCCGAAATATGTCAGGAGATGGTTGGGTTTGTAATGCATGCCGGTGGGGATGCCTTTTTCGGCAAGGGCGTTTTTTACGGCATCCTTGCGCCTGCGCAGCACACGTACCGGCAGAATGTGCGGCACAATGAAATCAGCCGGGTCAGTCCGCAAAAAAGCGATATCGGCCACACCGGCCAACTGTTCCCTGTATCGGGCGGCCAATGCGCGCCGCGCCGGAATAAATTCAGTCTCCAGACGCGCAAGCTGTACCCGTCCCAAAGCCGCCATTATGTTGCTCATGTGGTAGCGCCAGCCCTGACGCGTCACGTCCGGATCCCATGATCGGGCGCCGGCGAAGCGTTTTTGCGCGTCACCTTCCACCCCCAACAGGCGCGCGTCTGAAATGCGGCGCGCGACTTCGGCGTCAAAGGACACCACGCATCCCCCTTCGCCGGAAGTGATGTTTTTGATGCCGTCAAAACTGAAACACACCAGGTCGCCAAAGCTGCCGATCTTGCGTCCGCGACTGAGGCAACCGAAAGCATGGGCGGCGTCTTCCACCACACGCAGGCCTTTGCGCGTGGCAAAATCATATACCTCGTCCAACTGCCAGGGGTTGCTGGCGTAGTCCACGGGCATGACGGCAAAGGTTTTGGAACTGAGGCGTTTTTCAGCGTCTTTCAAATCCAGCGTGCCTGTCTCCGGCAGGCAATCACAAGCCACGGGCGTGCATCCCGCCGCGGCAATGGCCTGAAAGGAGGCCACAAAGGTCAGTGAAGGCGCCAGGACTTCGCCGCCCCCTCGGGGCGCGAGGGCTTCAACGGCCAGATGAAGGGCGGCTGTGCCGGTGTTTACGGCAATGATCCTTTGGGCGGAGATGCCGAGAAATGCGGACAATTCCTCTTCAAACAGGCGAACTTCATTGCCCATGCCCAAGTAGCCGTCTTCCAGCAAAACACGGCTGACGGCGCGCGCTTCGGCCTCTCCGACAATGGAACGCGAGAGACGCAAGGCCATATTTCCTCCCTTCGGATTTCACGCCCGCACTGCCGGCCATCCGGCCTGAAAAACTCGCGGGTGAAAACCACAAAGCCCGCCTCTCACTCTTTTCGGATGGTCACAATGGCCTTACTGAACGTCAAGGTTCATGTCGCTCAATAAATTATCAAGGTCAAGCAAAATAAGCAGACGATCTCCCAGTTTGCCGACGCCGCGAATGTATTCCGAACCTATGCCCGCGACAACCGGCGGCGTCTCTTCCACCGTGCTGGCCGGAATCCGCAGTACCTTGGAAACGGCATCCACAAGAAAGCCGACGATTTTCTGGTCAAATTCCGTCACCACGATGCGTGTACTGCTGTTATGCTCGGTGGGCGGCATGTTGAAGCGGGTGCGCATGTTGACCACGGGGATCACTTTGCCCCGCAAGTTGATAACGCCTTCAATAAAAGCGGGCGCGCGCGGCACCATGGTTATCTGCATCAGGCGAATGATTTCCTGCACCGCAAGAATATCAACGCCGAATTCTTCCTCCGCTATGCGAAACGTAACCAGTTGCAGCAAATTTTCGTCATGCGCGCTGCCGTCAAGTTGTTCGTCCAGAGCCTGACTCATGGCAAAATCCTCCGTCGCCTGCGTAAGAATGCTTCTAGATGTAGAGCAAATTAACGTTAACACTTGCTGCGGCGCTTAACGGCGATCGGCAGCCGTTGCCCCCTTTGGGGCGTACGGATGACTATCCCTTGCGTCAGCGCCGAGCCGTTGCCAGGTTTTCCCTTCCTCGCCGTCAGGGCGATTTCAAAGTGAAGTTGCCCTGAAAACAGGGTAAAAACACTTTCACTACCATCTGAAAGATCCCTCAGCAAAAACCTATCGACAAACAATCAAAAAACTTCAGAGAAGAATCCGCAGTCGGCAAAAATGCCATGCGTTCCGTTAAAAACGCATAACCTGCTCCAACTCCTCTTCGCGTAAATACTGCATCCATATATCGCGCATGGCCTCAAAACAGTTTATGCGCAAGTCTGGAAATGCGGTTTTATCCCAAGGTTTTGGGCCGTGAAAATGCACAATATGGGCGCTTTCCGAACAGTCATGCTGATAGGGAGGACGATTCCAGCGATCAGGCAGATGCGTGATGCGTTTTCCGAAGAAATAATTCAGCAGCGATTGATCGAAATTGCCGATAACCTCCACGTTTTGCAGAGAAAAGGCCAGGAAATGATCAATAATGCCGCGACGCCGCAGGCGGCGCAGGTTGAACAAAACCACTCCACTGGAAAACGTCCATATGGGAAACGGCATGGGCACGGCGTAACGCCGCCCCCGGAATTCATAATCAAGGCTTTGATGCTCGTGATAAAACGGCGCCGTCGCTTCGCGCGCCATCCCCATATATTGGGGTTTCAGGCGCAAAAGTTCCGTAATGGGCCTGTGAAAAAGCACATCCACATCACAGTACAGCGCCATGTCCTCTTCCTCAAGCTCAGGAACAAGGGCAAGCTCCAGTTTGAGAAAGCAGCCGGCGCATCGCCGGGCCCGGTGCGGCAACAGTTCCGGAAGCAGGCGCGGCCTATGGCGCGCCAGGGGGACGGCCTCTTCCTCAAGGGTTTTGAGAACCCTCTCTTCCTTGCCCGCGTATATGCACAGACACGGAACATCCCGCCCGTGCAGCGCGCGGAGGGAACGAACGGCCACCTTGAGCAGCAAAAGATAACGTGGATTGTCGTCTATGCAAAAGACAACTTTCATCGGCTGTCGGAAAGAACCATCTGTAAATCGGCCGCGCCGCGCTCAATGCCCTCTATGTCAAAATCGGCGATAGCCCCGAGCAAGGCCCCGAATTTTCCGGCGACAAGGGTACCCTCAGCATCCGGGATGTATTTTTCAAAGGCGCTCTGTATGCCCCCCCAATCCCGCTCGACTCTGTAGGGCAGGTTTTCAAGCAAGGCCCGCAATGTCTCCGCGGCTTTATCCGTCAATGCCTTGTCCCCCATCGCAAGCGTCACATTTTGTCTGCCTTGAAGCCCTCCTATATATTCCACAACCTCATTCATGGCCTCTTCAAACTCGGCAAGCAGAGCTTCTCCAGGTGTAATTTCGGGCAGGCAGGATTCTATGGCCTTTGTAAGTTCTGTAATGCGCCGCATGCCGAGGTTCGCGGCAACGCCCTTGATGGTGTGCGCCAGACGCGCGGCTTCGGTATACGAGGCCTTTCCCAGAAGTTCCCGTAAATCGTCCATGCCGCTGCCGTAGCGTTCCACAAAACGCCCCAGCAAATTATAGTAGAGTTTTTTATTCCCGCCTGTGGCGGCAAGACCGGCGTCCATATTAATGGGGGCATTCCGATCGTTCTCCGTCGTTTCCGCCCGGCTGCCCGCCGGCAATGAGGAATCTCCATCTCCGGCGGCATTGGGCAGTCCGCCGGGCAGCCACTTCCGCAAAGCCGCTTCCAACTCCCGCACTTCAACGGGTTTGGTCAAATAGCCATTCATGCCCAGACTCAGGCAATCCATCCGGAGGGAGTCGTCAGTGTGGGCCGTCATGGCCAGAATAGGCACATCCTGCGGCAATTTTCCCATGCCCCGTATCTGGGCCGTGGCCTCCTTGCCATCCATAACCGGCATTTCCAAATCCATCAGAACAAGCGATATATCCCATTCCCTGACAATATCCACAGCTTCCTGACCATCACTTGCCTCCGCGGTCAGCAGGCCGAATTGCCCCAGTATTTCCATGAGGATTGCCCGGTTGATTTCACTGTCGTCAGCCACAAGGATTGTGGGGATGTGTTTGTGAGCCAGCCTGCCCGTCTCGACGGCTTCTGGCTGGACGCCATCCCGCTCCACCGCCGCGACGGGCGTGCCTGGAGACAAATCGGGCTGTTTGGCCGCCGGTTCGCCTTCTCCCGCCGGGCTTTTTTTTCTTTCAGGGGCGTCCGGAAGACTCCGCGGGCGGAAAAATGGAAAAATTATGATGAGGCCCGCCAGAAGGACGAGACAAAACGTGAACGGAATATCCGACAAACGGTATTTCCAGATGCAGAGCAGCAACGCAAGCTGCACCAACGTAACCGACAGTATAATCACGCGATTTTTCAAGGGGCCGCTCCAAAGTCATGCCTCATACGGACAAGCCAATCCTTTTGCGTCCGTTTGCGGCGCGGCGATACATTACTTTTTTCCGAGCAGGGAATAAATCGCTTTCATCTCCAGGCATCGTTCCACAGTATCCGCAAGTCTGTCAAGCTCCGGTTCGAGATTGTAGGCAATGCCCGAAACAGGGGCGAAGCCCGCTTTCCGGCGCAGGCGGTTCAAAAAAGTGTGCCGAAAATCGTCCTTGTCAAAAATTCCATGCAAGTATGTGCCCCATACGCGCACATCGCCATCAGGCTCCGGCCTGCCCCAGCCGAGGACGCTCCCCCGCGCGTCTCTCAGCAGCGGCGTCAACGCGCCGTCGCCGCTGGGCGTCGTTATTCCGTGGTGTATCTCGTAACCCGCCACGGAAAGCTCGAACTCGACCAGGGGCGGAAGAGCCTTGCCCGCCACGCGGCGCAATTGCTTTGTCGGCGCCAGGCGTGTGTTCAAGGGCAGCAATCCGAGAGCGGTGGCTTCTCCCCCGTCTTCAAGTTCCAAAGGGTCGGCTATGCTTTGCCCCAGAAGCTGCAAGCCGCCGCAGATGCCCACGAGGGTGCCCCCCTGGCCGGCATAGCGGCAAAGACATTCCGCGAGACCGGTCCCGGCCAAGAATCGCAGATCAGCCAAGGTGTTTTTACTGCCAGGCAAAATGACGGCATCAGGACTGCCCAGACCTTCCGCCACGCGCACGGCGCGTACCCGGACGCCAGGCTCATGGCCGAGGGCGTCCAAATCCGTGAAATTGCTTATATAGGGCAGGTCCACCACGGCAATGTCCAGGTGTTCCGATGGTCTTGCGTCTTTTGGAGGAGAGACGGAAATCCGTATTTTCTCTCCCTCCTTGAAGCTGACGGAATCTTCTTCGGGAAGACGCATATCCGCCAGCATGGGGACAATCCCTAAAAAAGGCTTTCGCGTGCGGCGGCTGACGGCGTCAATGGCCGGCTTCAGCAAGGTGGCGTCTCCCCGGAACTTGTTAAGGACATAGCCGGCCACGCGCTCGCGGTCGGAACGGCCAAGGAGGCACATTGTGCCGACAATGCCGGCAAAAGCGCCGCCGCGGTCAATATCGGCCACCAACAATACCCGGGCGCCGGCAAAGCGGGCCATACGCATATTGACAATATCATGAGCTTTCAGATTGATTTCCGCCGGGCTGCCGGCCCCTTCCAGAATCATCGCGTCTTTGCCTTCACTCAGGCTCCGGTAGGCGGCTTTTACCGTTTTCCAGAGCGTCGCCTTGTAATTCTGGTATTCGCGCGCGCGCATCCGCCCCACCGGCCTGCCCATGACGATAATCTGCGAGCCGGCTGCCGATGTCGGCTTAAGCAACACCGGGTTCATACGCACATCGGCGTCCAGGCCGCAGGCCTGCGCCTGCAGCGCCTGAGCGCGTCCCATTTCTCCGCCGTCGGCGGTCACAAAAGAATTCAGCGCCATGTTCTGGGCTTTGAAAGGCGCGACTGCAAGGCCGCGCCGTGAAAAAATGCGGCAAAGGGCGGCCGTCAGCAAGCTCTTGCCGGCGTTGGAAGAAACGCCCTGCACCATCAGGGCCGGCACGCCGGGGGAACGCGGTTCTTTCAAGGGAAGACGCATGGACGTCAAATATATGCAAATCCTTTCCAAGGCAAGCCGCAAATCCCGTCAGGGCCTCCTTCAGGCGAAAAAATGGAGCTTGAAAAAATCGTCCGTCCGGTTTATCGTGGCAGTATCGACTGACAAAAATTGGGCCCTGGTTTTGTAACCTATACATTCGACGCGAGGACGTTATGAAGCGTGCCCTGTTGTGGAGCCTCGGCATTACAGCATTAATTGCCGGCGTTGTTGTCGCGGTGATCAGCCGTATTGACGCCGGCTTTATAATAAAACAGATCGCCGCTTTAACGGAACGCGCCACAGGGCAGGCCCTCGTGTGTGAAAACCCGCCCGAAATTTCCTTTTTCCCCCCCGGCCTCTCCCTGGGCAAAGCCCGATGGGGTGAAATATCCAAAGGGCAAGGCATGGCCGCGACCGTAAAAAGCGGTACGCTCGTTCTGGAATTGTTTCCGCTTTTTTCCGGCAATATGGTGATCAAGGAAATTCGCCTGGATAACCCCGTCTTTGAAATGCGCGGAAATGCGCCTGCTTCCCCCGAAGGGGAAAAAACCGGCACAGCGTCCGCCAGCCAAGGTCAACACGCTGCGTCTCCTCCTCCTCCTACGTCTCCTCCTCCGGATTATCCGGCTGATCTGCCTGTGGAGTTGGAACGTCTGGTGCTGCGCCAGGGGGAGATACTCTGGGACGACGGAAGCAACAAGCGCGGCCATGCCAAAAACATCAACCTCTCTGTGGAGAATTTGCGCCGCCGTGAAGAGGCTGCCGTCCAATGCGATTTCACCTTTGATGTCATGCAGGGCAAGACCGACGTCCTTTCGGGAACCCTGGCCCTTGACGCAAAGCTGCGTTATGAAGCGGCGACACTGATTTTTCGGCAATCATCGGTCACCTTCACGCCGTTGAAAGGGCGTATTCCCAAGGACGCCGGCCCTGTGCAGCTTGCGTGTGAGGGTTCTTTTGCGCTGGCGAAAGAAAATCTGCGTTTGCAGACGTTGCGCTTGACTCTGCCCTACAATGTCAAAATCCAGGCAGAACTCGACCTGCTTGTGGGGAAAAACCTTTCTGTAAAAGGAAAGGTGCAAAGCAGCGTCATCCCGGCGGACAAGTACGCGGCCCTGCTCAAAAAGATGGACTCTCTCCCGGCGGAAGACGCCAAGGCGGCGCCAGCCAGGACAGCCGCCCCCTCCGCCGCGGGGAAAAAACATCCTTCCGGGGAAAAGACGTCATGGCCCCTTGTGGATATGCGCATATCCGCGGCTGGCGTACATTACGGCAAACTCGGCCTCAACGACATCGCCGTCTAGGCCAAGGGAGCCAACGGCAAATACGCTTTGACCTCCATCTCTTGCTCCTTGGCCTCCGGAGGCGTGTTCAAGGGCGGCGCGGATATAGATATCCCGGACAAGTTTCATGGGCTCAAAATAACGGCGCGCGGCGTGAACATCGGCGGCCTGCTTGAAGCCCTGAACAAAGGCCGGCCTGCGGAGGGAACGGCTGATCTGGATGCGGATATAAACACGCGCGGCGAATCCGCAAAAGAATTTACGGCCAGTCTCAACGGCACGGGCCTTCTTGAGGCGCGTGACGTACGCGCGGCGGCCCTTGCCTCCCTGTCGAAAACAATACCGGGGCTTTCCCTGGAGTCCTTTCAACTCATACGCGTCCCCTTTGCGGTCCGCAACGGAGAGGTGACGGCCCAGCCGGTTACCGCCGTCTCCAGGGACATCGAGATCAAAGGGCGCGCGCAGGCCGCTCTGCCGCGGGAACACCTTGACGCCACGGCCACTGTCCACGCCCTTGGCATGAATATTCCCGTTTTCGCCAAGGGCCCGTTCAACAATCTTTCTTATGGCCTGGACGCGAAATTCGCCCTGCCCGGACTTCAGCAGACTTCCGGTACGCTTTCGAAAACAGGCAAGGCCGCCGGGGGCGAGGTCAAAAAAGGAACCCAAAAGGCCAAAGGCCTTGTCAAGGGACTTTTCGGCAGATAGACTGTGCGCCTGCCTCATAAACAGCGCAATTGCCCCGGCCGGGACTAAAGGTTTTTTCCGTTCTGGCGTTAAATACTGGTGAACGGCTTTCCTCCGGAACGGCTTTGGCAAACGTTTTTCACTGAAACTGAGCCTACAGGCGGCAAAATATGTATTTGTTGATCGGCCTCGTCATCGTTGCGGCATCGGTGGGCGTCGGCTACACCATGTCCCACGGCGAATGGGCCATACTTTTTCAACCCGCGGAATTCATCATCATTCTCGGTTGCGGCCTGGGGGCTTTTTTCGGCTCACAGACAAAATACACCTTCGGCCTGATAGTCAAAAGCCTGAAGCACCTTTTTTCGGATCCGGGTTCCAGCAAAAACCATTATCTTGAAACATTGGCCCTCTTGTACGCCCTTTTTTCAAAAATGCACAGAGAAGGCGTCATCAGCATTGAAGGTGATGTGGAAAAACCCGAATCCAGCCCTATTTTCAGCAAGTTTCCCAATGTCGCCAAGGATACGACGCTGGTCAATTTTATCGGCGACACATTGCGCGTGTACCTGACCACCGGCGATCCGGCCGACATTGACAGTCTTATGGACGTTGACATGAAAACCATGCATGAGGAAGGCATGTTGCCCGCCCATGCCGTAAGCCATATGGCGGAATCCCTGCCCGGCATGGGCATAGTGGCCTGCGTTCTTGGCGTGGTTCTCACCATGGGCAAAATCAATGAGCCGCCCGAAGTGCTCGGCCATCATATCGGCGCGGCCCTTGTCGGTACATTCTTCGGCATCCTCACCTGTTATGGCCTGTTTGGCCCCATGGGTTCGAAATTGGAAAACTTTGCCGCTGAAGAGCATTTTTATTATCATGCCGTCAAAGAAGCCGTATCCGCCGCCATTCGCGGCTCAACGCCGTTAATCGCCGTGGAGTATGGTCGTCGGGCCATACCGTATCCTTTTCGTCCGAATTTTACGGAAATGGAAGAAAAACTGAAAAGCGGCTAGATAGTGTAGTCACGAGATTGTCAATATTTTGATTTTGTGGCATAGTGCGCTTGTTTGCAACCACAAGCGAGGAACTTATGCCACCAGCCGCCCATAGGAGACACGACATTTC
>JAITGC010000072.1 GCA_031280915.1 Desulfovibrio sp.
CTTTTTGCTTTGCATTCAAAGAGCCGACTTGCGTCAGAATGGCAGAGAAGTCTTTCTTCTTCATACGTTACCTCTGACAGAAATTTACCCTTATTCAATAAATTACGCAACTAGAGCCAATGATTTCAAGTTGTTCTGGAGAAAGATAGAAAAGTCGGCTCATTATCCACCTCTTCTAAAAAGCGAAGCCCCGCTTGGCTTTTAAGGCTTCGCGGGGCTTTGTGAGATTGTTAAATGGTGCCGAGGGCGGGACTCGAACCCGCACGCGCGTAACGCACTACCCCCTCAAGATAGCGTGTCTACCAGTTCCACCACCTCGGCGTAAGTAAGAAATATAGGCTAAGAGATTTGTATTTGCAAGTTTTTTGCCCACATTTTTCTAACGGAAAATTGCGGCATCACCTGATACCAAAATTTATACAGGCTCAGTCACAGAGGCAGTCTTCGGCTATCAAGCCCAGAGGCGTCTGCCGCTGTCTGACAACAAGATGCTCTACATCTGGGACAGCCCTTAAAAGCGATTTGCCAGCATCCTTGGCGGCAAGTGGAGAAATGGACAAAAAGAATACGCAAATTTTTACACTGGCCAGAAAACAGGAAGCAGCCAGACGGAAAGAATCATAACCAGAATGGTCAATGGCACGCCGATTTTAACGTAATCCATGAACCGGTATCCGCCCGGTCCCATGATGAGCAGATGGGCGGGATGGGACAAGGGACTGGCATAACTGGACGCGGCGGCAATGGCAATGGTCATCATCAGCAAATGCGGGGAAATGCTGAGGCTCTGCGCCGCGTTGAGGGCTATGGGCGCCATCAGCACCACCAGGGCCGATGTTGGAATGACCTGAGTGCCGATTGCCGTGACCAGAAAAAGCGCGGCCACAACCCAGCGCGGGCCGAGCGCCCCCACTGTGGAAATCAACACTTCTGACGCTATCTGCGCCGCGCCGGTGTTTTGTACGGCAATTCCCAAAGGCAACATGCTTGCTACAAGAAAAATAACTTTCCATTCGATGGCGCGGTACGCCTGATCCATGGACAGGCAACCGCCCAGCACCATCATAGCCGCTCCGGTAAGGGCGGCTATGGCTATGGGAACAAGTCCGGAAATGGCGCTGAGCAACACCATCGCCATGATGAAAGCGGCCAATGGCGCCTTTTTTACCAGCGGAGTACGGGTGGACTCTCTGTCAAGCACCAGAAAATCAGGATCACGAGCCACAGCCTCCAGATTCCGGCGCGGCCCGTAAACCAGCAGAGCGTCGCCGAATTGCAGGGGCACACTAGGTAGACGGGTACGGAGGACGCTTCCTTTTCTCCAGATGGCCAGCACGTTGAGGCCGTAATGCTCACGGAAGAGCAAATCTCCCAAAGTGCGTTCTGCCAGATTTGTGCGGGGCGAGAGCAGCACTTCGGTTACACCCGCCTGCTGAGACTCCAGTTCCGCCGCCAAATCGGCGGATGGCGCTTGGAGCACAAGCTCTTGCAGACCTTCCAATATCTCAAGGTCATCTTTATCCCCTTGGAGAATGAGCAAGTCATCCCGTCGCAAAATTTCTTCCGCCAGGGGCATAAACAAAAAATCTCCGGAGCGAACAATGCCGATGATCGTCAAGGCGAGGGCATTGCCCAAACGGCTTTCGGCAATATTTTTGTCCACAAGTACCGAGCTGTCCGGAACGCGCATAGGCAAAAGCATGGTATGTTCCGGTACGGCTTTGTCCGCCTCAAGGACGCAGAGGGGGCCGACAAGGCCATCAGCGACCAGTCTGTCCAAGTCTTGACGTCGTCCCTGCAAAAAAAGTCTGTCCCCCGGTGCGAACGGCCTCCGGCCATGCGGCTGAATCGTTTTTTCCGCCGCATCCCGCAGGGCGAGCAGGTGCGCCCGGTACTTCCGCCGTAGATTGCTCTCTTCTAAATTAAGAGAGAGTAACGGCGAATTTTCCGGAACAACGGCGCCAACGACGACAAGCTCCTGGAATATTCGTTGGGCTTCATCCTGGCTTTCTTCAGCCATAAGGTGATGGTTGCCGCGTAAATATCGCAGATGATGTTCATGGCCGTGAACAATAAGAACATCCTTCTCTCGAAGGATTTCATCCGGGCCGGGCGACAAAAGCAGTTTGCCTCGACGCCGCAAGCCCACCACCGTGAGATAGAGAGCCGATCCCAGGCGGCTTTCCGCCAAAGTGCGTCCGACCAGTTTGGAATCGGGACGGATTTGAGCCGTGAACAGATGGGTGGAAAGATGATAGGCCGCCTCCGGCGTTCCTTGTCTTTCGGCATTGTTTCGCTCGCCGGACTTGGGAAGCAGATATTTGCCAACGAGTACGACAAAAATAGTGCCGGCCAGCAGCAGAACAGCTGTAATCGGCGTGAAATCAAAAAGACCGAAGGGAGACAAGCCCGCTGAAGAAAGGGCTTCTGTGGCGAGAATGTTTGATGGTGTAGAAATTCCGGTAAAAGGGCCGCCCAGAAGACAGCCCAGCGCCATGGGCATCAGCAGACGGGAAGGCGGCCGGCCGCTACGCCGGGAGAGTTCCATCGCGGCGGGCAACATAATGGCCGCCACCGTTGTGGTGTTGATCAGGGCGGAAAGCGCGCCCGCCGTAAACATGAGGGCGACAATCCCCACGTTCTCGCGGCTTTTGGCAAGGCGTTGCAAGGGCTGCCCCAAACGATAAGCCAAGCCGGTGCGGGTAAGCCCGGCCGACAAAATGAACATGCCGATCACGGTAATGACCGCCGGACTGCTGAAGCCGGCCAACGCTTCTGTCGTGGAAACCAGGCCGGTCAGCGCCAAAGCCGAGAGCACCAGCAGACCGGTGACGTCAACAGCGATCCGGCCGTTGATAAAGAGAACCAGAGCCACGGCAATGATGACGGCCAAAGAAATTATCTGAAACAAGGGCGTCTCTCCTCGTTTACCGCGGGGTTTGTCCTGTGCCGCAAGGCGGCAATGGCAGTTACACGTAGTTTATTATCTCAAGCGGATATTGCAAAAGCAGGCGCGCACCGTGCCGGAGCATCTCATCTTTTGAGCGGAGGCCCCACAGAACACCCATCGACAGCATGCCCGCCGCCGTCGCGGTATCCATATCCACGCCGCTGTCTCCCACAAATGCCGTGCGTTCCGGCAACACGCCCATATCACTGGCTATGGCCAGCGCCAAGGCCGGATCAGGTTTGCCTTTTTCGCCATCAGGCTTGCCTTGTACGCGCACAAAAGGAATTGCCGGGAAAAAATGCTGTACAATTATTGCGGTAAAGCAATGCGCCTTGTTGGAAAGCACGGCCAACGGAAACCTCATTTCCAGCAGCTTGGTCAGCATTTGTGGAATGCCTTCGTAGGGATGGGTTTTATTGCGCCAGCCGGCGGCGTAGTTGTCTTTCATGGCGCGTAACAGCGAAGCGATGGCTTCATCACTCGCGTCATGCGGCGCGGAGCGGCGCATAAGCGTTTCCAGCCCATTGCCCACGAAGTGGCGATAATCTTCAAGGGGCCAAGTGGCATAACCGTGGGCGACCAAGGCCGCATTCGCGGCATCGGCAATGTCTTCCAAGCTGTTCAGCAGCGTGCCGTCAAGGTCGAAAATAAACGCCCGTATGCCGTGCGGCATGGCGATTTCTCCAAAGGATCAGTCCTGTTTTTTGTTTCCCTGAGCGGACAACCCCTGTTCCGGCCTGACAATTTTTGTCATTGCGGCGAGCATGCCCGCCGCGTCGGCCACATCGGCGGGGATAATCAGCGTGTTCCCCTGCTTGGCGATATTGCCGAATTCGTTGATGTAGGTCTCGGCAAGCCGCAGTTGCGCCGCCGCAACGAAGTCTCCACCCAATTGCTCTCCCACAATTTTGAGACATTGGGCAGTGGCTTCGGCCACTGTGCGTATTTGAGCCGCTTCGCCTTCCGCCCTGTTGATCATGGCTTGTTTCTGGCCTTCGGATTCCGCTATGGCCGCCCGTTTGGCGCCCTCCGCCAAGTTGATTCTCGACTGCATTTCTCCCTCGGATTGGGCGATGACAGCGCGTTTCTCACGTTCGGCGCGCATCTGTTTCTCCATTGCCTGCATTACGGTGTCGGGCGGGGCGATATCACGGATTTCATAGCGCAACACCTTGACGCCCCAGGGCGCGGTGGCCGCGTCAAGGGCATCCACGACTTCCTGGTTTATATTGGTGCGCTCCTCAAAGGTTTTATCCAGTTCCAGTTTGCCGATGGCCGAGCGCAGGGCGGTCTGAGCCAATTGAATGGCGCCCCATTCGTAATCGGATATGCCGTAGGCCGATTTTTCCGGTGTGATCACCAGCAGATAGAGTATGCCGTCGATATCCACGCTGACGTTGTCGCGTGTAATGCAGGTCTGCTTCGGCACATCCAGCACCTGTTCCTTAAGACTGCGTCTGTAGGCTATTCTGTCGATAAAGGGAATAAGCAGATGAAAGCCGGCAAAAATCGCCCCATGGTATTTGCCGAGCCGTTCAACCACATAGGCCGCCTGATTGGGAACAATGACCGCCGCTCTGACCAGCGCGACAAAAAACAGTAAAACCAGAAAAAAGAGCCAGGCATAACTATTGATAAATTCAGGGAAGTTCATTTTTCTTCTCCGGTTTCACGTTAGGAGGTTTATTTTTCCGGCGGAACCAGTATTTTTTCAACAGAGGATTGGGCAAGGGCTTCTTCCGCCCGGATAACACGCAGCACAAGCTCGTTGCCGGACACACATCCCAGTATCCGCACCGGCGTTCCCTCGTTGAGGGCGCTGTCCGCCATGGCGCGCCAGAAACTGCCGCCAGCGCAGATTTCTCCGATTATGCCAGGATGAATGCCTTTGCTGACGATACCCTGTCTGTCCATTAACGGATGGTCGTCAGTAATCGTGGCTGGTTTACTCCGACCGCTGAAGACGGCGCGCAAACGGCGGCGTAAAAATAGCAGCATCAGCAGAGAGCACAGCATGAATACGGCGATCTGCCACGCAAAAGGCGCTCCGCACCATGCCGCGCCCGCCGCAGCCCAGGCTCCGGCCGCGAAAAAGAGCAATACGAAAGCCGGTGACATGACTTCAATGAGCAACAGGAACACACCTGACAGAAACCACAGAACAGGAGCCGTCATGATGTTTATGAACCTCTCTGTCGTATTGCCCGGTAAATACGAAATCGATTTTTTACAGTATTGAAGGTATAAAATATATGCCTTGGCGTCGGGCACGTCAAGGGCAGGGAGACTTTCACTTGATAAAAAGAGAGGTGGCTGGTAGTTTTCAGGTGTTCTCAAAATCAGCAATAAGGGAATTTTATGGCCTCGTTTCAGCAGTTTCTTTCGACATGGCCAGCGGGACGGCGTGCGGCCGTCGCGGCCGGTTCCGCCGCTGAGGATGTTTTGACTGTGCTGGGTAAAGACACTTTGCGGCCGGAGGATTTCCTGGCTCTGCTTTCACCTGCGGCAACGCCGTACCTGGAGAATATGGCCAAGCGCGCCCACGAGTTGACCCTGCGCCGCTTCGGACGGACAGTACAGCTTTTTACGCCACTTTATCTCTCGAATATATGCACAAACCGGTGCCGATATTGCGGTTTCAGCGTCAAAAACAAACAGCGCCGGCGTCATTTGTCCGTGCTGGAGGCCAGCGCCGAAGCCCGGATTATAGCGGCTACGGGCTTGCGGCATATCCTGCTGCTCACGGGCGATGCGCGCAAAGTTTCTCCTCCTGAGTATATTGCCGATATCGCGCGCGCTATCAAACCATATTTCGCTTCCATCGGCGTCGAAGTCTATGCCATGAACGAAGAGGAGTACACCCTGCTTGTTCTGGCTGGCATTGACAGCATGACTATGTTTCAGGAAACGTACAGCGAGGAGCTTTACGCTTGGCTGCATCCTGCCGGCCCCAAAAGCGATTATGCCTTCCGTCTCGCCGCGCCGGAGCGCGCGGCAAAGGCCGGACTGATTTCCCTGGGTATCGGCGCGCTGCTCGGCCTGGAAATTTTTGAACAGGACGCCTTTGCGACGGGTCTGCACGCATGGTGGCTGCAAAAAAATTTCCCCGGCGTTGAAATCAGCGTGTCCGTACCGCGCATCTGCCCCCATGAGGGGGATTTCGACGTTCCCCATCCTGTGGACGACATACATTTCGCGCAATATGTCACCGCGTTGCGCTGTTTTTTGCCCAGAGCCGGCATCACTTGTTCCACACGCGAGAGCGCCTTCATGCGCGATCACCTCGTGCCGCTTGGCGTCACGCGCGTCTCGGCGGGTGTGTCCACCGCTGTCGGCGGCCGATCGACGCAAGACAACGGCAGCCAGGGGCAATTTGAAATCTCCGACAGGCGCAGTGCGGCG
Organism: Desulfovibrio sp.; assembly: GCA_031280915.1. Taxonomy (GTDB): domain Bacteria; phylum Desulfobacterota; class Desulfovibrionia; order Desulfovibrionales; family Desulfovibrionaceae; genus Desulfovibrio. The sequence goes on from JAITGC010000072.1 coordinate 6,353, forward strand.
GAAATGACGGCAGCCCTGAGTAACTTGGGTTATCAGGCCGTTGTGAAAGACTGGGAGGCCATGACGGAAGTCTGTCCGCTTTAGGACTGGCAATTCTTCGTGTGTCAGTGTATTGACAGGAATAACGACTGCACGCGAGGATGTCTCTTATGGAGTTGAATACCAGCGGTATCATCGGTCAAAGCACATCACTGGCTTCCGTGTTCAAAATGCTCGGCAAGGTGGCCCCCACTGACAGCACCGTACTCGTCACCGGGGAATCAGGCACAGGCAAGGAGCTTCTGGTACGCGCCCTGCACGCCAACAGCGGCCGCGCTGCCAAACCTTTCATACCGATTAACTGCGGAGCCATCCCCAGGGAACTTCTTGAAAGCGAGCTTTTTGGACATGAAAAAGGCGCTTTTACCCACGCTATACGTTCTCGTCCCGGCCGTTTTGAAGTAGCGGACGGGGGTACTGTTTTTCTTGATGAAATCGGTGAAATGGACGTAAGCCTCCAGGTCAAAATACTTCGCGTTCTGCAGGAAAAAGAAATTGAACGTGTCGGCGGCAATGGCGTAAAAAAGGTTGACGTGCGCATCATTGCAGCCACAAATCGTGATTTGGAAAATGAAGTCGCCTCGGGGCGCTTCAGGGAAGATCTTTTTTACCGTTTAAATGTGATTCCCCTTCATCTGCCGCCCTTGCGCGAACGTGGCGAAGACGTGTTGCTGTTGGCCGGAAATTTTCTGGAACGGTTTTGCAAAAAAAAATCCCGCGCTCTTTTGAAACTCTCCCACTCGGCGGAAAAAATCCTGACTGCCTATGACTGGCCGGGCAATGTGCGCGAACTGGAAAATGTCATGGAACGTCTGAGCATTTTGACGGACGGCAATGTTGTGCAACCGGCTGACTTGCCGCAAAAAATTTTGAGCAGAGCAGGGGATGCCGGGGATTTATCCGATGCTGAAATGGTCGAAACACCGGAAACGCAGGGGAAATATCTCTCTCCGCCTGCCGCGCCTGAAACCCCATATCCCCGGAAAACACCGCAGCCGGGCGATTTCGGCGAATTTTCCTGGCCTGTGCTGGCCGACTTGAAACTCACGGGAATGGATCTCAAGACATTTTTGGAAACCGCGGAAAGCCGGTTGATGAGCGAGGCGCTTGCCGAGGCGGACAATGTAAAAAATCTGGCGGCTGAATTGCTGGGGATCAAGCGTACTACATTGATTGAAAAACTCAGAAAGCGCAATACGCCATAAAGGCATATTTTTTGCATGACTTTTCAGAGATGGATAATGGAACTGGACAACAATCATGCGCTGTTTTTCTGATTTTTTACGGGTAAATTTCCGGTGGCCCGCCGCCTTCTGTTTTTTACTGTTGACATGGACAATGCCTGTTTTCGCGGCTGAAACGCCGGAATCACTTTCTTCCGGGCAAATATCCGGCAGTGTGCTGACCCCGCAGAACGTGCGTTTCGGCGTCAATCCGGGCGGGCCTGAAAACTGGCCGGAAAACCTAGGCATCAGCACAACAGTGTCGCCGGTTGAACCCGGCTCATCGGCCCCTCCCTCGCGACCTGTTCAGGGACCTTCCATTCAAGAACAGCCTGTCCATGAAGAAAAAGCCGCGTTGCCGGCCCTGCCCCTTCCTCCCCAGTCGCCCTCGCCTGAACAAAAGAGCGCCTCTGTCCAGATTCAGAGCGAATCTCAGCCGCGCGCCTCTTCCGGCGAAGCGCAGTCGGCTTCTCCGTCCGAGCGGGATATGGGCACAAGGGTGGACGGCGCTGTGAGAGAAACTCTTCTCAACGCGCCTTCTGACAAAGCCGAATCGCCTGAAGCGCCCCATGAAGTCATTTATGTTGACGAAAAAGGTAATCCGGTACCCAAACCTCCGGAACCGGACAAAATGCTCGCAAACGCCAAAAGTTTGCTGGAAGGGCAAAAAATAGACGAAGCCTTAAGTGAATTGGAAAAAATACGGAATCTTCCCGATCTTGAAACGGCCATGCGGGAAGAAGTGCTTTACCTCATCAGCGATTGCCTGTGGAGCAAGTACGCGAGTAACCCCCTTGCGGGCTATGAAGCGATTGTTGCCTCCGCCAGTGAGGCAATGAACGCCAACCTGCGCTCCCCTCGCGTACCCGACGCTTTGCTGCGTCTCGCCCTGTCCAATATGCATGTGGGCAACATGGAGGAGGCCGAAGGCTATGCGACCGCCCTGTACAGGAGATATCCCGACTATCCTGGAGTCGCCCAAGGCTTCACGGCTCTCGGCAAAGAACGGCTGAAGCGGAAGCTGTATCAGCAGGCGGAACAGCATTTCAGCATGGTGCTTGACAGATATCCGGATTCTCCTTTTCTGGAAGAAGCCAGTCTCGGCCAGGCACGTTCGCTTTTTGCCCTGAAAAAATATGAACAGGCAGATGTTATTCTGGATTTTCTTGGCAAACGCTGGCCGCGCGGCTATCTTGCTGACCCCGGCATTATTTTGCTCCAGGCGGAAAACGCCGTGAATCTCGGCAAAACAGCTCAAGCCCTGGAGCATTACTGGCTCTATATCAATCTGAATCCCGAGCAGCAGGGCAACGACAGGCTTATGCTGACCATGGGGGATATGTATTTTCGCCAGGGAAACACTAACGCCGCGTTCTTTCTGTATCGTGAAACAGAACGCCGTTTCGCCAAATCCTATGCCGCGGCCATTGCCCGACTGCGTCTCGCGGAAAAGGGCATTTATGAAGAGCCTGTCACATATCAGCGGATGAGCCGTGTTTTCGCCGAAGAGAGTGAACCATCCTTGCTTGCCTCATATAATGCTTTGGCCGGTCTGTCCAAAACCGAGCCGGAATCCGTGCTCGTGCGCCTCAAACTGCCCCTCCTGTTTTACTGGAACAAAGATTATGTTGAAGCCATGGGCGGGGCGGCAGATTTTATTGATCTCTATCCCGAACATCCTGGGACGGCGGAAGCGCGTGACATTATCTGGCAAGCTTTTCAGAAGGAATTGGCCAACGACCTTACCGAACAGAATTACAGCCGCGTTCTTTCCCTGTGGAACGCTTTTCCTCTGGTACGTGAACGCTACGGGCCTCTTGACTCCCGTCTGCGTTTCGCCCTGGCTCAGGGCTGGTTCAGACATGGTGACGACGAGAAGGCATTGGAACTGCTGACAGAATTTTTGAAGACACCCATGGAACCGCAATACAGCGAAGCGGCTTTTATGGAATTTTTCAATCGTTACCTCACGGCCGGCAACTGGAAAGGGATTTTGGATCTGGGCGATCTGGCGGCGAACTGGGACTTGCCCTCGCAATTGCGTAGCCAACTTGACTATGCCCTGGCCCTTGCGGCGCAAAATCTCAATCTTGCCGCTCCAGCCCTCGCCATATGGAAAAAACTTGCGGAGCGGACGGACATTCCACTGTATCAGCGGGCTTACGCTGTTTTTTTTCTGGCCCGTGACGCGGAGCAACGTAAAGACATTCAGGGTGCCTATGAGCGCAATAGGCAGGTCATTGAGCTTTTTAGCCAATTGCGGGATGAACGCTCGGACAAGGCTGACCCACAACGCATTAAAGAAGCCATTTCCTCATTGATGGATATTTGCGAAGTGGATAATCGCGTGCCGGAGGCCCTGGACTGGCTTGCCAAATACAATGCTTTTGTTGCGGAAGATTCACCTGAATATTCCGGCTTGCGTTTCCGCGAGGCGCGTCTCTACCGCAAGCTGGGTGACGCCACGCGGGCCAAGGCTCTTTTGGAAGATATTGTAAAGCGTTTTCCTGGCAGCCCCTTCGGAAAGGCGGCGGCCAGCGAACTGCATACCTTTGAAGTTTCCCGCGATCTGCGAGAATACATGCCCGGCGGCGATCGCGCTTCCGGGGCACAGCGATGACAGCCGGAACATTACAAGCAAAAACAATGCTGGAAAGAGTGCTGGAAAAGAAAAAAGGCTTTGCAGTTCATTCTTACAAAGCCTTGATTTTTCTGGCGCGCCCGGAGCGATTCGAACGCCCGACCTACAGGTTCGTAGCCTGTTGCTCTATCCAGCTGAGCTACGGGCGCGCAAAGACGATACTTCTTATACAAGAAAAAAAATTTCGTCAAGATTTTTGGAAAGATCCACATGGCTTTCAGAACATTTTAACTTGAACATTTGCTGTGGCGCTTAACGGCAAAAGTGAATTTCGCCTACGCCCTCGCCGCCCAGCAAGCATTTCAAAATGAAAATGCTTTATTTGATAAAAAAATGGGAAAGGGAATTCTTGAAGCAAAGATGATATCGGTCGAGCGGCACATCAATGGCAACAGCATGGCCTGAGGCCTTATGGGCATTACAGAAAGTTTCAAGGCCGGCCGTCAGCAGGGCCAGGCGCGAAAGTTCCTGAAAGCGTTGCTTGAAAAACGAATTGGCGGAAAGAATTTTGCAGAGGCTTTCGACTTCATTGTCATCGCCCTCCACCACGAGCCGCCCGTCAGGGGAAAGATGCAAATGCATTCTGCCGCTCAGAGATACCCCGGCGGCGGCAAGCTCCCCATTCAAAAAGGCCATGAAAGCTTCCTGCAGTTTTTCCAATAATTCGCCCAAAGCCGGAGTCAGTGTCCGCCCATTTTGTGCGATGCCTTCAACAAGTGCCAGATGGCGCTGTGAAAGGCCGTCCAGGGGCGCCGTCTCTTCTCCCGCATATCCCCGAAAAGCGGTAGGGCGTACTTTTGATTTTGCACAACGCTGACGAATGTACCGCACAAGTCATTTGGCATGATTAACCCCGGAACAGAATGGATTATTTTTCCTCATCACGAGAAATAGCAAAATGGATGCCAGTATTTGATAAGTCAGCCTCAACGTTGCAGGCTTCGGGCAAGAGCTTCGCCGTGCGCTCCTCCGCCGGCCATTCTGGAAAGTTCGGTCAGGCGTTCATTAGGATTGAGTTGAGCGCAGAGGGTATAGGTCTGGTGATTGCGCACTTCTTTGACAATCTGAAAATGCCTGTCGGCGTGGACGGCCAGTTGCGGCCAGTGCGTGATAAGCAGTATCTGACGCTCAGCGGCCAGAGCTTTCAATTTTTTGGCAAGTTCGTTCAGCACAAGCCCGCCGACTCCGGCGTCAACTTCATCAAAAATATACGTGCCTTTTGACAGCGCAGGGCGCATGCTCGCCAGAGCCAGCAGAAACCGTGAAAGCTCGCCGCCGGAGGCGACGCGGTCCAGCGGCTGTGGCGGCTGGCCGGGATTGGGCGCCCACAGAAAACGTACGCTTTCATCGCGGATTCCCGGCCGGATTTCATGTGGAACGAACTCAGGAATAACAGCGAGAGCAGGGGAGAAGCCAAGTCCGCACAATTCCCGCTGGAGGCCTTGGGTAAAATCCTGGGCGACACCGCGCCGCAAGGGGATGAGGGCTTCAACAACATCTTTGAGCTTAGCCGCCAACCTGTGTTCTTCTTTGGAGATTTGCGAAAGTTCAAGGGTACAGACATCCAGAAAAGACAAATTCTCGGCGATTTCCCTGCGCAGAGCGAGAATTTCCGGAAAATTTCTGCGCAGTTTACGTTTTAGTTGGGCCAAGACAAAAAGGCGTTCCTCAATGGTATTGATGTCTGTCCCGTCCATGTCTCGCCGGGGGGGGCGCAGCTTGCCGGAAAGATTTTTGATTTGTCCGCACAGTTTCGAAACATCGTCCGCTGTTGCCCCAAGGGCGGAATCATGGACACACAATTTTTTAAGTAGCTTTTCAAAGTCAACAAGCATTTCCAGCAGACCAGAGCCGTGTTCTCCTCTGAGCAACAAAAGCGTTTCTTCATAAAGTTTTGCTGCTTGGGCGGCTTCGCGTATTTTCGCGCGTAATTCCTCCAGCCGTTCCTCTTCACCTTCTTCAGGTGATACTTTATCTATTTCTTCTTGTTGTATTTCCAGCAGTTCGCGCTTTGACGCAAGATCAGCGTATTTTTTTTGCAGGGCATCACCTTTTGCCGCATTTTCCGAAAGAGCGCGGCGCAGGGCATCGCGCTCCACGGCCAGGGGAGATTGCGCTATGGCGGTCTCTATCAGCTTCGTTTGAAAAGAAGGGCGGAGAAGCATCTGCTGCGCGTGCTGGCTGGTATACGTGATCAGGCGATCTCGCATTTCCCGGAGTGTTTCCTGGGATTTCAGATCATCGTTAATATATAATCTGCTGCGGCCGGTTTGAACGGATATTTCCCGCCTGAAGACGCATTCGTCTCCATCGAGCAAAAACAGGGCCTCAACTTGCGCCCGCTCCGCACCCGGCCTCACCATTTCCGGAAGCAGTCTGTCGCCCAGCAAAAATCCCAGGGCTTTGAGAATAAAGCTTTTACCCGCCCCGGTTTCGCCGGTAAGCACATTCATGCCCGGGGAAAATTCCAACTCCATATCCTCAATAAGAGCCAGATTACGTATGCGCAGATATTCCAGCATGGCTTCAGCCCATTATATTCATCATGTTTGTTTCCCGCGCCATTCGACGTGCTCTTTTTATTGCCGCATCCGTGGATCCAGCATGTCCCGCAGACTTTCTCCCAGCAGATTATAGCCGAGCACAGTGATCAGAATAGCCAGCCCCGGATACACGGAAAGCCAAGGGGCGATTTCGATGACAGCCTTGCCTTCCATAAGCATATTGCCCCAACTGGCCGTGGGCGGCTGTACGCCCAAACCTAAAAAGCTCAGGCTTGACTCCACCAGAATAGCGCCCGCCACGCCCAAGGTGGCGGAGATAAGCACCGGGGCAAGAGCGTTGGGCAAAATGTGCAGCAGGAGAATGCGCCATGACGAAACTCCGGCAAGTCTTGCCGCATCCACAAATTCCCGTTCGCGCAGACTCAAGGTCTCCGCCCGGACAAGGCGCGCGACTCCCATCCACGAGGTCAGGCCTATGACGATCATGATATTTGTCATATCCGGCTCTAAAAAGGCTATAACGGCAAGAATCAAAAAAAATGACGGAAAACAAAGCATAATGTCCACAGCGCGCATGACGGCCTCATCGACCCAATGGCGGAAATAGCCGCTTATCAGGCCCAGTGCCGTGCCGATGCTGACGGAAATGCCCACAGCGACAAAGCCGACCCACAGCGACACTCGCCCGCCGTACAGCATACGCGAAAAAACGTCCCGTCCGAGGCGGTCTGTTCCCAGCCAGAATTGTGAGGACGGCGGTTCGAGAATATGCTCCAAATGCAGGGCAAAGGGCGGGTAGGGGGCAAAAATCGGGGCGCAGAGGGCGGCCAGCGACATGAAAAATACTATGGCAAGTCCCAAGAGCAGCATGATATGTCGGGCAGTAAAGCGCGTAAAGGCCGAAATACGCATCATGTCCGGCCTCCGGCTGAGTGAATGCGGGGATCCGCAAAGCCGTAGCAGAAATCCGCCAGAAGATTCCCCGCAAGGGTAAGTACCGCCCCAAGAACCAGGTTGCCCATAATCATGGTGTAGTCGCGGGCCATGACCGCCGCGTAAAAGAGCTGCCCCAAGCCGGGCAAGGCAAAGATGGATTCAATGATCACGCTGCCCCCGATAAGGCCCGGCACGGAGAGACCGAGCAGGGTGATCACCGGCAAAAGCGCATTGCGCAAGGCGTGACGCAGAATAACGGCATGCTCCGGCAGCCCTTTGGCTCTGGCGGTCAAAATATAGTCATGGCGCAGGACTTCAAGCATACAGGCCCGCATATAACGCGACATGCCGGCAAGACCGCCGATGGTGTAAACAGTTACCGGCAAAGCAAGATGGGCGGCGATGTCGGCGCACTTGCCAAAAAAGTCAAGCTCCGAAAAATTCAGGGACGTCAGTCCGGAAACCGGGAACCATTGATGTTCAATGCCGAAAAAAAGCATAAGCAGCAAGGCGAGCCAGAAAGATGGCATGGCAAAGCCCAGAAAAACCAGAATGGTTGTCAGGCGGTCCAGCAGGGAATTCTGCTTGCATGCCGTGATAATGCCCAACGGTATCGAAATGAGCAGCACAAGAAGCAGGGAAATGACGTTGACGCCGATGGTCAGGGGCAGGCGTTCAGCAATCTTTGTCAGAACGGGCCTTGCGTCCGCGGACATGGAATTGCCGAAATCAAAATGCAGCAGACGGACAACCCAGTCAAAATATTGCACATATAGCGGACGATCCAGGCCATAAAGGGTTTCCAACTGCTTTCGCGCGGCCTCTCCGGCCAGCGGATTCAGGGTGGTTTCAGTATCGGTAGGGGAACCTGGCGCCAAATGAATGACAAAAAAACTTATTAATGTGATGCCGAGCAATGTCAACAACAGCCAAAGCGTCTTCTTGGCGGTTCGCGCGGCAATGCCGGTGGTTCGCCGGCGCGGAAGGCTGGCTGTGCTCGTCATGCCGGGTTTATTGATCGAAACAAGTTAACCAGCGGCCAATATGCGCCACTTCATCACGCCAGGCCGGTGAAAGGCGCAGTTGCAGAAAGCGGGAATAAAGCGCATCCAGTAAATCCGTACAAACTTCCAGCAGGTACAATTTTTCTAGGAGGAGGGCATCCGCGTCCTGGTCATCCACGCTGTCAGTTGTATCAAGTTTCGGGGTTTTCACAGACCCCAAGGAAAAGTCTTCCGCTTTCAGCGTCAGTTGAAAAGCCAGTTCCTCTTTTTCAAGGCGAATCAGAGCGCGGGAAACTTTTTTACCTGTGCCCAGGCCGAATCTGGCTTCCCGAAGAGGGGAGAAGGAACCGGTGACTGAGGTGATTTCCCTGGCGTCCCCTTGCCCTTGCTGGACGACAATACGCTGCTCCATAGAGACGGAAAACGGCGCACCGCCTTTGTCCGTAAAAGCGCCGGGGGCGGTATCGCTCTGATACCAGAGCCAAGTCAGAAATTCCTGACCGAGCACGACATCGGTTGATTCACGGCAATTCTGCGTATTCATAAAGTACCGGATTATTATAGCTGTGCCGGAACAAAACGGGTGTCGTCCAGGCGGTCGAGGAGAGGTAGACTGGTTTCACTTAAAAGGGCGGCTGCCAAATTATAGGGGGTCAATTGCTCAAGGTGGAGTTCAAAGGTTTTCAAAAATTCTTCAAGGAAAAGATCAACCATGCTCCCTTGGGTGGAGGCAAACCAGACCTCGTTTTTTTTCGTGAGCCATACTACGTTAAATTCTCCGGGAACAGGGAGAAAACGCCCTCGCAGACGCATGAGAACCTGTTCTCTGATTTCTTTTCCGCGTTCACGGGAAAGAAAATTTTTATTCTGCAGGCGCAGGCGCTCCTTTTCCTCTCCAAGGGCCACGGCAAGATGTTTTTTGACAACGCCGGCCGGTATGCGCCTTCTGTCCAGCCGCAGGGAGAAAAGAACATAATCGGCTTTCTGTGGAGGGGAATCCTTCCAGCCGACATCAAGCATATTGTCAAAGTTGACCCATCCGCAGGAAGACATTTCCGGCGTATCGTCAATATCACGGAAGGCGAATTTGCGCAGCCTGTCCGCCAATTGCGACCAAAGTTCCTGGGGAACGGAATCAAGAATACGGAAGCGGGTAAAACTGGATGTGCCGCCTGAAAATCCCATGAGTCCCTCATCGCTGATACGATTAGAGCAATTTCAACGTGAAATTGCTCTGGCGGCGGGGTGAATACCTCGCCGCTCGGCGGCGTAGGCGAAATTTACTTTCGCCGTTAAGCGCCGCAGCAAGCGTTAAAGATAATTTGCTCTAAGGCGATTTATCTTCGGCGGCGGCCAATTATCTCCTCAATGCCCGGAAGGCTTTGCCGAAGGAAAATACGCTGTTGAACTATAGTTCAGAAGCGGCTTTTTGACAAGCCCATATGTCCCATAATTCGAATTATGTAAACTTTAATACAGGCGTTGTCTTTCAGGGGACTTGACGGCTCTCCACTCTTCCAGCACCATTACGACCGATATGAACAAAAATGCCGGAATTCGTTTAAATAAGGCCATCGCAGCAACGGGTTTCTGTTCTCGGCGCAAGGCGGACACATTAATTTTTGCCGGACGTGTGCGGGTAAACGGTTGCCCTGAGCAAAATCCGGCCCGCGCCGTTTTGCCGGACGACATGATACATGTTGACGGCCATGCGCTCGTCAGCCGGAAAGATTTCGTTTACGCCCTGCTGAACAAGCCCGTACAAGTGATTTCCACCGTGAGCGACCCGCAGGGGCGGCGTACCGTTATGGATTATTTGCCGGAACATCTCAAAAATTGCGGCCTTTACCCCGTCGGCCGTCTGGATTATTTTTCAGAGGGTTTATTGCTGCTTACCAATGACGGCGATCTTACTCATCGCTTCGTCCATCCCTCCGGCCATCAGAAAAAAAAATATGTGGTTCTGATTCGGGGCGTGGTTGAGGCAGCCGCTCTGCATGCCATGAGCGCCGGCATGATATTGTCCGAAGGCGAAAAACTCCTGCCCGTCTCCGTAACGGCAAGGCCAGATGACCAAGGGAACACGATTCTCCACATGACGCTCAGCCAGGGGGTGAATCGCCAGATACGCAGAATGTGCCGCGATTTGAACCTGACTATATTGCGCTTGAAGCGTGTTTCGCAGGGTATTCTGACTTTGGGCGCCCTGCCTTCCGGCCATGTGCGGCTGTTGGACACCGATGAGACCGTCAAACTCAGACAAAGTGTGGGACTACAAATCGGCCCTGAAAAGTAAACAACAGAAGCCGTCAGTTTTTCAGTAAGTCCTCCAGAACGGCAAGAGCGTCGCGCTGTAAATCGGCAAGATGTTCTTCTCCGCGAAAGCTTTCCGTATAAACCTTGCAAATGGCTTCAGTGCCAGAGGGACGCACGGCAAACCATCCCTCCTCACTAGTCACTTTTATCCCGCCTATCGGAGCGTCATTGCCGGGTGCTCGTGTAAGAACATGCGTCACGGGCGCTCCTCCAAGAACTTTCAGCGTGACGCGTTCCGGAGAAAGGTTGTTCAATATGTTCCTGACGTGCTCGTCCGCCGGCGCGTCGAGGCGCTGGTACAAAGGCGCACCCAGCTGCTCCGTCAAGGCCGCGTAGACCTCGCTTGGCGAACGCTGTTCTTTGGCCATTACTTCAGCCGCCAACAGACAAAGCAGCGGCCCGTCTTTGTCTGTGCTCCACGGGCTGCCGTCAAAACAGAGAAATGACGCACCGGCGCTCTCTTCGCAGGCAAAACCGCACCGGCCGGAATGCAGATAGGGCACAAACCATTTGAAGCCGACAGGCGCTTCCACAACCGGCCGCGAAAGAGCCTGCCCCACTCTGTCCAGCATGGCGCTTGTCACCAGGGTTTTGCCGATTCCGCATTCCGTTGGCCAGAGTATTCTTGTCCGGAATAAATGCCAGGCTGCGACCGACAGATAATGGTTGGGATTCATGAGTTCCCGGCTGGTTACGATGCCGTGGCGATCTGCGTCAGGGTCACAGGCAAAGGCGAGATCAAAATTACCCCGCAATTCGAGCAAACGGCTCATGGCGTAAGGTGACGAGCAGTCCATGCGGATTTTGCCGTCTTTATCACAGGGAACGAAGCGAAATGTCGGATCCACCGCCTTGTTCACTATGGAAAGGTTGATGCGGCAGGTTTCCGCTATACGTTCCCAAAGAGCGAGGCTCGCCCCGCCCAATGGATCCACGCCGAGTCTTAATCCGGATTCCGCGATTGCCCTGATATCAATGACATGTGGCAAATCTTCCGCGTAAGAGCCGTCAAAATCATATTGCCGCACATTGGGAGAACGCAGAGCGTCAGGCAAAGCTTTAAGCCGCACATTACGGTTACCGCTTTCCAGGCAGGCATTGGCGGTTTTTTCAATCCAGCCCGTTATTTCAGTCTCTGCGGGGCCGCCGTGCGGCGGGTTGTATTTGAAGCCGCCGTCTCCAGGCGGATTGTGCGACGGCGTTATCACGATACCGTCGGCCAGGCTTCGGGGATTTTGCTTGTTCCAGCGTAAAATAGCATGAGATACCGCCGGCGTCGCGGTATAACTGACGCCTTGGGAGACGAAGACATTGACGCCGTTGCCTGTCAAAACTTCTAGGGCGCTTCGGAAAGCGGCCTCGGAGAGAGCATGCGTATCCCGGCCCAGAAACAGCGGCCCCGTGATGCCTTTCATAGTTCTGTAGTCGCAGACCGCCTGGGTGATGGCGTAAATATGCTCCTCATTAAACGTATGGCGTCTGGATGTCCCTCTGTGACCAGATGTTCCGAAAGCTACCCTCTGCGTCTGTTCCGACGGATTCGGAAATTCCGTGTAATAGGAACATATAAGCTCGGCGATGTTCTCCAGGCTCTCCTCTGCCGGCAAGCGGCCCGCGTTGGCATGAACCACAGACATGCAACCACCTCGTATTGAAAGGGATTTATTGGATGACTTTCCCGCGCCGTTTCTGACGGCGCGGGAAAGTCAGGGAACTATTTTTCCAGGGGCACTGTACGGAAGAATATGTCGTCACGACGCGCCACCTGCAGCAGTACCGCTCCGCGTTTGACTCCTTCATCCTTGACGATGCGGGAAAGCTCCTCAACGCTGTTCACGGATTTCAGATTGACCTTTAAAATGACGTCGCCGGGCCGTATGTCCACCTGAGCTGCGGGTTTGTCAGGGTCAATACTCGCCACCATAAGCCCTTCGTTTTTGCTGATTTTCATATCGCGGCGTTCTTCGTTTTTCAACGGGCGCACAGACAAACCGAGCAAACCTTCATCTTTCCGATCTCTGTCTTTGCCAGCGGGGCCATCAGCTCTTCCGGATTTTCGTTCGCCCAGGATTACCTTCACGTCAACCGTGCCGCCGTCACGCCAGAGCGTCAGCACTGTGCCGGCGCCGGGGGATTTGTCCGCTATGGAGCGCGTCAAGGCCGAGGCGTTTTCGATGGTCTTATTGTCCACCGCCACAATCACGTCGCCGTCTCTGACTCCGGCCGCCGCCGCCGGTTCATTTTCCATAACATGTTCAACCAGCGCGCCTTTAGGAGCTTTCATGCCAAGAGCCTTGGCCGTGTTGTCATCCACGTCCTGAATGCCCACTCCAAGCCAGCCGCGGGAAACTTTCTTGCCGGTCTTGATCTGCGTGATAATTTTGGAAGCCATGTTGCTGGGAATGGCAAAGCCGATGCCCTGCCCGCTGGCGATAATGGCGGTGTTGATGCCTATAACCTCTCCGTTGGTGTTTAAAAGAGGCCCACCACTGTTCCCGGGGTTGATGGACGCGTCCGTCTGCAGGAAATTGTCGAAAGGCCCCGCGTGGATGTTGCGGCCTTTTGCCGAAAGGATACCCGCTGTGACTGTATTTTCAAGGCCAAACGGATTGCCGATGGCAAGCAGCCATTCACCGACTTTCAAAGCATCGGAATCGCCAAAAGCGAGATATGGCAGAGTTTTTTTCGTCTCTACCTTAAGCAGGGCAAGGTCGGACTCTTCATCGGAACCGACCAGTTTCGCGGACAGCGTTTCTCCCTTGTCAGTACCGGAGTTCAAGGTGACATGGATGATATCCGCCTTTGCCACCACATGGTTATTGGTTACGATATAGCCGTCTGCAGAAATCAGAAAGCCGGATCCCAGCGATTTCTGTTTCTGTTGCGGCCGCTTGCCGTGCGGCCCTTTTCCACCGAACTGTTCAAAAAATTTTTCGAAACCTGGGGGCATGTTGCGGAACATTTCGCCAAAAAAATCCTCTGGCCCCATGCTTTGCGTTTTCCGCTCCGTTCCTATGTTCACAACGGCAGACCCACACTGCTTCGCCATTTCGCTAAAATCCGGCAGAGTTACGGCCACGGCCTGCCGAGCGCTGATAAAGAGCGCGGCTGTCAAAATGAACGTGAAAAAATTTTTAAAAGACATTCAGGTCTCCTCCTCAATATTATTAACCCGCTCCGCTGTCCTGACAGCCGGATCTGGGGTGGGCCTTGTCATAAACACTGACCAAATGCTCCAAGCTGACCTGCGTATAACGCTGTGTCGTCGTCAGCCGCCGATGCCCCAGCAATTCCTGCACGCTGCGCAAATCCGCACCCGCGATCAGTAGATGCGTAGCGAACGAGTGTCTCAGGCTATGTGGCGAAATGGTGAAAGTCAAGCCGACTTGCCGGCACAGGCCAGCAATAATTCTGGCGGCCTCCCGGCGGTGGAGCCTCTTTCCTCGCACACCGGTAAAAAGCGCCTGTTCCCCGGACACGGCGAAAGCTCGGCGCACCTCAATCCATGCCGACAAAGCGGCGACAGACGTATCGGACAATGGCGCCAAACGCTCACGCGCGCCTTTGCCCATCACACGCAACACATTACTTTTGTGATGATAATCCTCCGTATTCAGAGCGAGAGCTTCGGAAATCCGCAATCCTGATCCGTAAAGCAGTTCAGCGAGCGCCAGATTCCGCAAATGCAGCCGCTCAACCGTAATATCGCTTTTGGCGCCTGGGGAACGCGCGTCCAGCAACATAAAAATTTCATCCACATTCAGCACGCGGGGATGTCGTTTTTCCTGCCGGGGATTGCGCACCCGTCGGGCCTCATTGTGCATAACGAAACCACCGCGCTGCAAAAATCTGAAAAACGAGCGCACGGCCGCCAATTTTCTGGACATGGAACTTTTGGCCTCGTTCCGGCGAAAAAGAAAAGCCAGAAAGGCCTGAATATCCTTGTGCGTTATAACTTGCGGACAAGCAATGGTTTTTTTTCGTTCTTCAAGAAAAACTTCAAATTGTTTCAAATCCGCCCCATAAGCCTTTTGAGTGGCCGTTGAGCAGCCTTTTTGCCCAAGCCATTCAAGATAGCTTTCAAGATGCGGCGGATTTTGGGAGGGGGCTGAAATGCCGTGTCTTTCCGCGCTTTTTACGACAGATTTCGTCATAATGCTTTATAACGCGCGCCGGGAAGGCGTTTTACCAGCCCTGCCATTTCAAGGGAAATGAGCAAGGGAGAAAGCTCAGCTGCGGTGAAATTCAGGGAGGCAGTCAGAGAATCGGACTGCATTTCTCCATCTTTGCGCAGGCATTCCAATAAATGCCGTTCACGTTCCGACAGCGCCGCCGGAGTGGCGGACAATTGGCTGTTCGCCGACAAAGGGGCGGATTTATGTATCCTTTTGCCGGCCTTGCCGGTTTTTGGCGCAATCCGCGCGTCTTCGTCGTCTTCAGACGGGAGAAAAAAATTACCGCCGGGTGGATTTGCTCCATTCAAATTGAAGGTCTTAAGCTGTTCGGCAAGATCGCGTAGTATGTCCTCAGGGCTGAAAATGGGCCGCGCACCCTGCCGGACAAGATCCTGGCAACCGGTACAGTGTGCGTCCAAGGCGGGTCCCGGCACGGCGAAAACATCACGGTTCTGCTCAAGGGCAAGGCGTGCTGTTATAAGGCTGCCGGAGCGGCTGGCGGCTTCAATAACCAGAACGCCCAGGGACAACCCGCTGATTACACGGTTGCGCACCGGAAAATGCGCCGCAAGAGGCTGGGTACCGGGGGGAAATTCCGAAACCAGCAGCCCTTCCTCAGCCATCCGCGTGAACAGTGCTCTGTTGTCTCCAGGATATGCCTTGTCAATGCCGGTGCCGAGTATACCTATGCTTTTGCCGGTTTCCCGCAGCGCCGCTTCATGTACAGCCCTGTCAATGCCCAAGGCCATGCCTGAAACAATGGCAATGCCGCAGGCGGAAAGATGCCGGGCCATGTGGGCGCCTACTTCACAACCGCGTTTTGTGGCTTGACGCGAACCGACGATGGCGATGGCGGGTGAACGTAAAAGGGAAACATCCCCCCTGCAATACAGCAGCGTCGGCGCGTCGGAGAGTTCACGTAAACGTTTTGGGTAATATTCGTCAGCCCAGAGCAGTATTCCATCATCAAGTTTTTTAGCCCTGTCCCATTCCTCCTGCGCTGCGCTCCTCCAAGATTCACTAGTTATTTCACTGTGTTGACGCTGTGAAAGACCGGCATCCCTCCACTTGTCCCCATTTCGCAAGGCCTGATACGCTGAACCGAAGGCATTCAGCAGACGCGCGCGTGAGCGCGCGCCAAGCCCCTTGCAGTGTCTCAGAGCCAGAGAGGCCCAAAACTCCTTGCGGGCTTCCCCATCCATACCAGCCCAAGCAGGCAAAACGTTTTTCTCCACAGCTCTCATTAACGCACAAGTCCCATTTCACGGGCGCGTCCCGCCGCCTCGGAATTGGGAAAGGCCGTTATCAGGTTACGGTATTTGTCCACCGCGCCTTGTTTGTCCCCCAGTTTGGCCAAGGTCATCCCGGCTTTAAGCAGGGCGTCCGCATTTTTGTGATGAGCGGCATAGCGCGTATTGACAAGCTGAAACTGGGCCAGAGCATCCTGGTAATTACGTTGCGCATAAAGGCATTCGCCTATCCAGTATTCCGCGTTGGCGGCATAACGACCGTCGGGATATTGTTGCAAAAAATCGCGGAACAGATTGATGCTTTCAGCGGGCCGGCCGGACATGGCCAACTTGAGAGCGGCTTTGTAAGCCGTTTCTTCTCCCTGAGCCGCCTTGGGCATATTTTTGTCCGCGCTTTTACCCCGTATCCCCGGAACGGCATTGCCAGAAACAGGTAATAGCAGCGGAGATGGCGCGGCCGGAGGCGTTGTTGGCATTGCGGCGGCATCCTGCTTCGGTGCGGCGGCAGGCGGCAAAGTGGGATACTCCGGCGGCAAAGCAAAATCAGCAGATGCCGGAGGAGAGATGTCTGCCGCCGCGACCGGCGGCATAGCCGTCTCCGCTTTGGAGGCGGAAAGCGGATTCCGGACAACTGTCTTCCGTTCAATAGTGGCGGGCAGGGGGGCTGAAGACGGCAAATTCGCCAAAGCGTCGGCCGAAGGTGAGGCAAGGGGAGCCGTATCTGGCGGCGCCCCAAGGCTGCCTGAAGGTCCCGCTGTTTTCAACTGCTTTCCGCTGTTCTCTCCCGTAGCGACCAAGGAATCTTTCGCGGAGGCGTTCTCCGGCAGGACAAGTGGAGGTACGGACGGCTTCAGGATAGGCGCAGTCTGAGACAAGGCAGGAGCGACAATCCGCTCTGGGGGAGTTTTGGAAGTTTCCAGGGCCGCGGCGGAAACAGATACGGCCTTGCTCTGCTCCGGCAACGGCACGATTTTCATCCCGGTCCTTCGTCCGCCGCTGGTACGTACCTCATATGCGCGGTTGTGGAGTTCATCCAACCGCTTATCCATGCCTGAAACATTTTGCTCAAGATCGCTCAGGCGTTGTTCCGTCCTGTGCAGATTTTTTTCATTGCGCTGTCCGGTGTCTTTGACGTCCTTAAGCTGGCCGGTGGTGGCGCATCCGCCGGTCAGAGAAACACAAACAAGCAGTGCCGGAAAAATTTTCTTCATAATCCCTCTCAGTTCGTATTCCCGTCCATATTCTCTGTTCCATATCCGGCCGGAATCAGGGATACTTGCGGTCGGCGGAATTTTCAGGCACAAGGCGAATACGCTGCAAAAATCAATACTATATTGCATGGACATTGCGCAAGGGGCGGTTCGGCATGAAAAGCTATCGGCAAGGCCGTCGCATATGAACGTAATACAAGAATTTGCAACCCAGTGGCCCCAACTGTGGACGCTGGTTGAAACGCTCTGTGTGCTGATTCCTCTGGCAGCCTTTTTGGCTTACAGCGGCATCAACTTTGTTTCCGCTCTTGCCCGGATTTTATCCCGTGTCCGCAAGCGGGCGTCTTTTGACAAGTGCGCGCGCCAGCTCGCATCGCTCGGATTTATTTTGGGCTGGTTTCTGCTTGTCGGCACCCGCATCTGGCTTTTTTTAACGCGGGCCGAGGCAGGCAGAGCGTCATATTCCTGGATGATGGAGGCGGGTTGGTTTCTGCTGGCTGCTAGTGTCCTTATGACGAGTCTCTATTATGCGCTGTGGAATCCCCTGACAAAACATCCGGCCCTGTCCGCTCTTTTGGGCTTGTTCAGTGGCCTCGCATCATGCGCCGCGCTTTTTACGACACTGATGATAACACGTTTTTATGTCCTGAATTTACTGCCCCCTTTGCCGGAGACGGCCGCAGGCATGTTGAAACTGTTTGTCATAGCTGAAAACAACTTACCGCTCTGGAATATACTGTGGTACACCCCAGCGCTGATTATGGCTTTTTCCGCAGGAGTCGGCGCTTTATGGCTTTTTGCGCGCCGGCGACGCGACGATTTTGGACGGGACCACTATAACGCGATGCTCGCTTGGTGCGCTCGCCTGTCACGCAACGCCTGGATTTTGCTTTGGGCTTTTTTGCTGGTGTTCAGCCTTTTTCAATTGCCTGTGTCAGCGGGAAACGCAGACGATATTTGGCCGGAAATCGCTGCGGAGATGGCCTATTTGTTGTATTGGGCCATCCCCGCGCTGCTTTGGACTTTCGTCAGCCGTAGCGCCGTACCTCTACGCCACGGCCTCACTCTCTTCACGGCCCTGTTGCTGGCGGGAACATTTCTGGCGCCATATTATTTGGAGCTCTGCGCGGAATAAGCGCGCACCCGCAAAACGGCCGCGACCATATTTCCCAGAGCCGGATACGCTTCTTCCCACTGGCGAGTTTTCAGGCCGCAGTCAGGGTTTACCCAAAGCCGCTCTTTGGGTATGTGGCCCAGCGCTTTGCGCAACAATTCCACCATTTCCTCCACAGTGGGAATGCGCGGGCTGTGGATATCATACACTCCCGGCCCGATTTCGGCCTGATAATGGAATTCGGTAAAGGCATCCAAAAGCTTCATACCGCTGCGGCTGGATTCGATACTGATGACATCCGCATCCATTTTGGCAATCCAGGGAAGAATGGCGTTGAATTCGCTGTAGCACATATGCGTGTGTATTTGCGTCGAATCTTCAACGCCGGACGAGGCGAGGCGGAATGCATCCACTGCCCATTGCAGATATGTTTCAGCTTCAAAGCGCGTCAACGGCATGCCTTCGCGCAACGCCGCCTCGTCAATCTGGATGATGCGGATGCCCGCCCTTTCCAGATCTTGCACTTCGTCACGGATGGCGAGGGCTATCTGTTTGCAGACGTCGCTCCGTTCCATGTCGTCACGCGCGAAGCTCCAGCACAGCATCGTCACCGGCCCTGTCAACATTCCTTTTACCGGCTTTTGCGTGAGGGATTGCGCGTACAATATCCAGTCAACCGTCATGGGGCGTTTTCGGTACACGTCCCCGTAAATGACGGGAGGTTTCACGCACCGGCTTCCATAGCTCTGTACCCATCCGTTCCGCGTGAAGCAGAACCCGCCGAGTTGCTGGCCGAAATATTCCACCATATCATTGCGTTCGGCCTCGCCATGCACGAGAACATCCAGACCGAGTTTTTCCTGCCTTTCAATGCAGTCTTTGATTTCATTTTTGATGGCAGCGATATAATCCGCATCCGTCATTCCGCCTTTCCTGTAATCAAGGCGTGCCTTGCGAATGGCGGCTGTTTGCGGAAAAGAGCCAATGGTTGTTGTCGGAAGCAAGGGCAGATTGAGCCAGGTTTGCGCGGCGCGCCGCTTCGAATAAGCGGATTGGCGGGCCAGATGGGCGGAAGTGACGGAAGCCGAACGCTGCCTGACAGCCTTAATATGGCTGTCAGGATGAACGGTGGCGGTTCTCAGAATCGCCATATTTTCAGCCAATGCCGCATGATTGCCCCCGCTCTCGTGAATGTCGCGCAATGTGGCAAGTTCCGCGCATTTTTGCACGGCAAAGGCCATACGGTTCCTGATATGTTCCGGCAAAGCCTTTTCTTCCGCCGCATCCACGGGACAATGGAGCAATGAACAGCTTGAGCCGAGCAATACACGCTCTCCGCCGATTTCTGAAACGGCCTGTTCAACGAGGGAAAGCGCCTTGGCGTAATCGCTTTTCCAGATATTCCGCCCGTCAACGATGCCGAGGGAAAGTGCCATATCGCCGGGGAGCACGGCCAAAACCGCCCCAAGTTGCTCTCTGCCGCGTACCATATCAATATGCAGAATAGCGCAGCCGGAGGCAACGGCCAATTCCAAATTACGCGCAAGTGGCCCGAAATATGTGGTCAGCATAAGTTTTTTTCCGCCGCAGGCGGCGTTCAGAAGGGCATAGACATCATGGAATTGCCTTGCGGCCTTACTTGGCAAAAATTCTGTGCAAAGCACCGGCTCTTCAATCTGGATGCAATCGCAGTGGGGGGCAAGGCGCGCAAGGAGTTTTTCATATACCGGAACAACCTCTTTCAGACGCGACCATTTGAGAACGCCACTCCGGGCTTTTGCCAGCGTCAGCCATGTAAACGGCCCGATAAGTGCGGGCTTCGGCGAAAAACCAAGCTCTTTCGCGCGCTTTGTGTCTTCCGCCATCGGATGTTCTCCGGCAACCCAAAGGCCACCGGCGTCAATCTCCGGCACAAGATAATGATAGTTGGTGTCAAACCACTTGGTCATCTCCAGCGCGGGGATGTTGCGCCACCCATCGCCGCGGGCGAGGCTGAAATACCTGCCCAGCGGCCTATCGTCCAGGCAGGGGATAAAACGCGGCGGTATGGCGCCGAGCATACATGTCATGTCCAACATGCGGTCATAAAGAGAAAAATCGCCGATAGTCACATAGTCAAGACCGGCGTCTTTCTGAATCCGCCAATGATGCTTTTTCAATTTCGCGCTGATTTCGAGGAGAGATTCGGCGGAAAGTTTGTTTTGCCAGAAGGACTCGAGAGCTTGTTTCAACTCCCGCTGTTTTCCGATGGACGGGAAACCGAGGATGTGGGTCAGCATGGGTGCTCCTTTCAAGTTGAAAGGGCAGTCCATTTCACGTGCGCCTAGGCCGGACAAAGGGCCGGGTACGAAGGCGTATCCGGCACAAGTCCGAGCACATATTGCCTTTACGCGAGACAGTACTGCCTTGCCGCGCCAATCGCGGCGATTGTGAGCAGTCGTCTCCTGGCTTCCGGCCCCCGGTTGCCTGACCTTCCCGTATGCGTGGTGCAACAGTGGTTTCGGCGGGGATTATTGCCGGTTACAGTGGCGCGTCCGCAGCGGATTTTCACCGCTTTCCGTTTCTGCTCACAACATCTGGAGGACTTGATATATAATCATATAAGCCGTGTCAACCCGAGTGTGAAGAGAGACTCGAAGTGATACTATAATGTATTGAAAATTATAAATTTTTATTTAAGCTATTCTTAAAATACCGTCAAATTTTATCGGTGCCCTATAGGCGGGGCCACTCTCTTTTTCACATGCCGGGCACGTTCCGCCAAGAGAAAATCGTCAAAAGAACACTCCCCCTCATTCTTGGCAATCACCACTTGAGTTGACCGGGGGTAACTTCCAGGGCGGCGGCGACCTTCTTCAAGGTATTCATACGCGGCTTGCTTTCAGGCGTTTCCATTTGAGCAAAAGCGGACTGTGATACTTCCATGCGGGCAGCCGCCTCGGCCTGAGTCAGCCCCAGGTATTCACGCCACGCGCGGATGGGGGAAATCTGTTCCTTGAGCACACGGGAAGCCACCTCATGCGGCACGGTAGGCTCTTTCACTTCCTGCCCGGCGACATCGGCAAAAGCGGCGGCGTACTCCTCATAGGGCACTACAACGGCCACAGGGACGCCCTGATGCGTGATAACCTGATGATTAATAGGTATGTTCATCGCGTTTCCTTACCTCCTCTATACGGACAATAAGCGGGATACCCGCATGAATCGTGAACAGCACACGGTATCTGCCCACACGCAAACGATAGCCGGGCTTCCCCACCAAGGCCTTGACCTGTTCAACCTGCGGCCACTCACGGAGAGTATCAACCGCCTCGGCAACATCTCCCTGCACGGCTGGCGGGAGCTTCCGCGCCTGGCGCAAGGCTTTGGTTGTCCATTCGATGCTGTTTATAAGTTTTTATAAGCAATCATAAGCGTCAGGTCAAGGGGGTAATGAGCACACCCGCTGAGAGAGTCCGGGGTCTGTCGTGGTGGCCGTTCAGAATTCCATGCCGAACCTCTCCGCTGTTGCTACCCATGACGCGGCATCAAAGCGTTCATGCTCCGCAACCAGCCGTTCAAAGGTCTCGCCGGGCAAAGCGGCAGACCTGCCCCGCCGCCTGTGCCATTTTGTGCGCTGTCACGATATGCCCGGACGCCTCCACAGGCCGGATTGACGAGAGCAAGTCACCCGGTTCAATGCGGGATATGGGTTTTCCGGCAATATCTCTGAAAAGTCCTATTATCCAGTTCAGCTTCTTGACGTGGGACGGGGCATATCCGCTCTATCTGGTGGTAAGCCATTCTTCGGCAACCACCGAAAAAGTCAGGGTGCGGTATTTCCATAGATTTTACGAGAGGACGTTAGACTAACTACCCCGGAAAAACTCAAGCCCCGCTTGGCTTTTAAGGCTTTGCGGGGCTTTGTGAGATTGTTAAATGGTGCCGGAAGAGAGACTCGAACTCTCAAGGGGTTGCCCCCGGCGGATTTTGAGTCCGCTGCGTCTACCAATTCCACCATTCCGGCTGCAGTTGACGTCGACAATTACTGCCTACTCATCTTAACAAATCATATTCTCACGTCAAGATTTTTGCCTTGAAGCGGCCCCCGTGTTGCGGAGTATTTTCCAATATTACGGATAGCAGATTATAATAATTCGATATTTCTGTCGGCAAATTTTGCAGAAATTTTTTGCGATCACTTGACAGAATATCTCGTAAAGAGTATTGCTTCTTCATCAGTGCGGCCGCATTAATACTGTGGTTGCGACATCCTGAATACGGAACAAGTGTCCGAAAACGGGGTGGCCTGAGTCAGGCCCCCTTTTTTTTGTCTTTGAAACGCGACTTTTCCGACAGCGACATCTTTGTTTGCGAAAATGAAGGAAGAACTTCTTAGAAAAAATATTATCGGCCTTGCGGAGCCTGTCATTCGGTCTCTGGATCTCGTTATATGGGGTTTGGAAATTCTTCATGCCGCTCGCATGATTATCCGCTTGTACGTGGATGTGCCGTCTTCCGAAGAAGACTCTGAGCACAAATCTCCATCTGTGGAGCAATGCGAGGAAATCTCGCGCCATCTTGCCCTGTCGTTGGATGTGGAAGACCTGATTGATGACGCCTATGCCCTGGAAGTTTCCACTCCCGGATTTTCGCGTATTTTTTTCAACCTTGACCAAATGCGGCCTTATGTGGGGGAGATGGTGGAAGTAAAACTTTGCTCTCCTGTTGTGCCACAACTATCGGACGAACGATTTTCCGGCTCCGATTTGACGCCACGCCGCTTGTGGCGCGGCAAATTGAGCATCGTTGAGCTTGAAAATGATATTTTTGTTCTTGAACCGGCGACTTTTTCCGCGGACGGCGACATTTTTTTCGAACCGTTCAAGCCGTTGCCCCTGTCCTGGAACAATGTCCACAAAGCCAACCGGTTTCATATTTTCAAACGCCCTGCCAAACCGGGCAAGAAAGCAAAAGCGAAAATATCCCCGCAATAGCGCTTCAGATATCGCAAAGTTGGTAAATACGCCGGATGGAGGCCCGCATGAATCTTGAACTCAAAAAAGCCATTGAACAGATATGCAAGGATCGCGGTATAGATCGCGATATGCTTATTGACACCCTTGAGGACGCGGTACGCATATCCGTATTGCGCCGCTTTAGCGAAGATGCCGATGTGGAAGTCAATTACAATGACGAAACGGGTGATATTGAAGTTTTTCAATTCAAAATTGTTGTGACGGATGGGGATGTGCAAAATGACAATACGCAAATATCTCTGAGTCAAGCCCGCCAGCACGACCCCACAGTACAGCTTGACGACGAGATGGGCTTTCGCGTCAAAGTGGCCGATTTGGGCCGCATTGCTGCCCAGTCCGCCAAACAGGTCATCATACAGCGAATGCGGGATGCGGAACAGGAAATTATTTATGAGGAATACAAGGACAGACTTGGTGAAATCGTCTCTGGCATAGTTCAGCGCCGCGAACGCGGCGGATGGATCATCAACCTTGGACGTACGGAAGCCATATTGCCGCGCGAGGAACAGATTCCGAGAGAACACTTCAAGCGCGGAGACCGAGTTCAGTCCATAATTATTGATGTGCGCAAGGAAGGACGCGGGCCTCAGGTGGTCATATCGCGGGCCCACAGAGATTATATGGCGGCTTTGTTCCGTCGTGAGGTGCCTGAGGTTGACGACGGCATCGTTCAGATCATGAGCGTGGCGCGCGATCCGGGTTCCCGCGCCAAGGTTGCCGTTTATTCCCGCGAAAGAGATGTGGACCCCGTGGGCGCCTGCGTGGGCGTGCGCGGTTCGCGCATACAAAATATAGTGCAGGAACTGCACGGAGAACGCATAGATATTGTCATCTGGAGTCAGGATATAGCCACTTACGCGCGCAATGCCCTCGCCCCCGCTCTGGTGCTGCGCATTGTCGTTGACGACGAGGAAAATCTTCTGGAAGTCATTGTTCCTGACGATCAACTTACCAACGCCATCGGCCGTAAAGGACAAAACGTCAAACTGGCCGCGCGGCTTCTGGGCTGGAAAGTCGATATCTTCACCGAAAGCCGCTATAATGAGGCCAATGCCATTGGTCATGGTCTTGAACAAGTCGCCAGCGTGGCGGAGATTTCCATTGAATCGTTGCTTGAAGCTGGCTACACATCACTGGACAAATTGCGTGAGACCAGCGATGAGGAATTGGCCGAAAAGCTGTCTATCAGTGATGCGCGTATAGCTGATTTACGCTCAGCTATCAACTTCCTCGCGCCGGTGCTGGAAAACGACGCGGATGAAGCGTGAAAAATCGACTGAATCCCAGAGAAGGCTCATGCGGCAAGAACAGAATATATCAGAACAGAAAACCGTCAAAGAGAAAGGGCCGGTGAGGATGTGCGTTGCCTGCCGCGGTCGTTTTGCCAAAAATATGTTGACCCGTTATGTGTTTTCATCCCAGGGGAATATAGTTCTTGACCCGAAAAAAATCGCTCCTGGTAGAGGGATATATTTGTGTTCCAATCCGCGCTGTAAGGAAAAATTTGTAAAAAGCAGGCCCGGCGTCAGGCGTAGGGGGAGTAAGCATGTCTGAAGAAAAATTTAAAATAAAAGATATCGCCGCCGAGTTGGATATCCAGCCCAAGGAGATGCTGAAAGCCCTGCGCGAGGTCGGCTTGCCGGCCAAGAGCACGGCCGGCTCCATTTCCCAGGAAGACGCGTCGCGTGTTCGTGATTATTTCGACGCGCAAAAGCGCAAAAATGTTGAACTTACAGAAGTCCGTAGCGACATTGTCGTGCGGCGTCATCGCGTCAAGCCGGAGACCGTGCCAGCCGTGGCGGACGCCGTCCTTGCCGACGGGCCGTCAGGAACGAAAGCGGATAAATCGACGCCGCCGGATACATTGGGTAAATCCGATCCTTTGAGCGAAGAAGCCGTTGAAATGCCCTCACTCGCCATCGACAAGCCGGACGGAAAAGAAGAAAAAATTCCCAGACAGCGGCGTGCCAAAAGCGCTGTGGCCGCGCCTTCTCCTGCTCGCGTAATTAGCCGCCCGGAAAAGGCAGATGCCGTTGCTCCCGTGAAGGACATTCCCGCAACTGTCACCGTGCTCGAAGCCGCTGCCAGTCAAGAGGAAGTCCAGGAAAAGACGCCCAAAAATCTGCGGCTTGCGCGACCGGACGCATCCGCTGTGCCCGACTCTGTTTCCGCTCCCGCCTTATCAATGCGGGCCATGGCCCTTGAAGGGAAAATAACCACGGAAGCAGGCATTGAGCCAAGGGGCGGCGCTGAAGCGTCACCCCGGCGCGCACAGCAGCAAATGCCGCGTGTCAGAGTTATTTCCCGTCCTGAAGCGGGTGCTCAGGAGAAACATGCCGGCCAAAATCCGCCCGGACGCTCCGCGTCCCAGCCTGATACGGGCGCGCGTCCGGACAATAAACGCGGAGATAGACCGGGGCGTCCCGCGCAAAGCGATACCCAACGCCCTCCGTCCGTCGGCCAGCCGCCTTCGGCCCAGCCTGCCGACGGACGAGACGGCCAGAGCAAGAAAAAACGCCTCAAAGGCCGGCGTACTGTGGATTTTCAGCAAAATACCTTTGGGCATCATGAGGATGACGACGCTCAACGCCTCAACAAAGGCAAAGGCCGTCGCAAAAACATCAAACTTGCGGTACAGCCGGTGCAGCAAACTCAGCCCATAAAAGCGGCCAAGCGGAAAATTCGCATTGAAGAAGCCATTCGCGTGGCGGACATGGCCCATCAAATAGGAATCAAGGCCAATGAAATCATCAAGGTGCTTTTCGGGCTTGGGGTTATGGCCACCATCAATCAGTCTCTGGACATAGACACTGCAATTCTTGTCGCGGCTGAGTTTGATTATGAAATTGAAAAAACCGGTCTGGTATTCAAGATCCCCGAAGCGGAACCCGACCTGCCGGAAAATTTAAAACCGCGCCCACCGGTAGTGACCATCATGGGGCATGTGGATCATGGTAAAACCTCTCTTCTGGACGCCATACGTAAATCCAACGTGACCAGCGGCGAAGCTGGGGGCATAACTCAGCATATCGGCGCGTATCACGTCAAAACAAAGCGGGGGGAAATCGTCTTTCTCGACACCCCCGGCCACGAAGCCTTTACGGCCATGCGCGCGCGCGGCGCGCAGATCACCGACTTGGTCATTCTGGTTGTCGCAGCCGACGACGGAGTGATGGAGCAGACCCGTGAGGCCGTCAATCACGCCCGCGCGGCCAATGTACCGATTATCGTGGCTGTGAACAAAATGGATAAACCCGGCGCCGATCCTGACCGGGTGCTGCGTGAACTTGCGGAATTCGGCCTACAGCCTGAAGATTGGGGCGGAGATACCATTGTTGCCAAAGTTTCCGCAAAAGCGCGTACTGGGCTGGATGATTTACTTGAAATGGTCATCCTGCAATCGGAAATTATGGAACTTAAGGCAAATCCCGACAAAATGGCGCGCGGCCGTATTGTGGAGGCAAGGCTTGATAAAGGGCGTGGGCCCATTGCCACAGTGCTGATTCAGCAGGGATCCCTCAAACAGGGAGATAACTTCGTATGCGGGGCTTTTTCCGGCCGTGTGCGCGCCCTGACGAACGATCAGGGCAAGAAGGTGAAATTGACCGGCCCTTCCATCCCTGTCGAAGTTCAGGGCTTTGAAGGGGTGCCCGACGCCGGAGAAGAATTTATTGTGCTTGAAGATGAAAAGCTGGCCCGCCGTATCGCGGACAGCATGGCAGCCAAACAGCGGGAACGGGATTTGGCCTCGGAGTCCCGCATCACCCTTGAGACCTTTCTCTCCCGTCAGGCATCCGGCCTGGAAACCCTGACGCTCAACCTGGTGGTAAAGGCGGATGTGCAGGGCAGTTTGGAAGCTATAACCGAAGCCCTGAACAAAGCCAGCACGGACAAGGTGCGGCTGCAGGTCATGCACGGCGGCGCAGGGACCATTTCGGAGTCGGACATCATGCTGGCTTCCGCCTCAAAGGCCATCATTATTGGCTTCAACGTGCGCCCCACCGCCAAGGTGAAGGAAATCGCCGAACGCGAAAATGTGGATGTGCGCTTCTACAATATTATTTACAAACTGGTCGAAGACGTGAAAAGTGCGATGACCGGCATGCTTGCGCCCGTACAGCGAGAAGTTTACCTTGGTCAAGCCGAAGTGCGTAAAGTTTACAATGTGCCGAAAGTGGGGGCCATTGCCGGCTCCTACGTGGCGGACGGCAAGATGGCCCGCAATGCCGGGGCGCGCTTGCTGCGCGACGGCATTGTCATCTATACCGGTAAAATAGATTCGCTCAAACGTTTCAAGGACGATGCCCGGGAAGTGCTCAAAGGCAATGAATGCGGTATCGGCCTTGAGAATTTTAACGACATCAAGGACGGCGATATTATTGAGGCATTTGAAACTGTGGAAGAAGCGGCCACCCTCTAGATAGTGTAGTCACGAGATTGTCAATATT
Organism: Desulfovibrio sp.; assembly: GCA_031280915.1. GTDB lineage: Bacteria > Desulfobacterota > Desulfovibrionia > Desulfovibrionales > Desulfovibrionaceae > Desulfovibrio. The sequence goes on from JAITGC010000072.1 coordinate 34,232, forward strand.
TTGATTTTGTGGCATAGTGCGCTTGTTTGCAACCACAAGCGAGGAACTTATGCCACCAGCCGCACATAGGAGACACGACATTTCTGATACTGTTTGGGAAAAATTGGAGCCGCTTTTGCCTGGGCGCGAAGGAAGTTGGGGCGGCATAGCCCATGACAACAGGCGGTTTATAGACGCGGTTTTTTGGATCATGCGTAC
>JAITGC010000046.1 GCA_031280915.1 Desulfovibrio sp.
AAGTCCTTGCGTGGCGCAAGCTTTTCAAGCACGCAAGAACTTAGCGCACAGATAAAGGCCTTCCAGGAAGCATACAACAAAACAGCACAACCGTTTGTCTGGAAAAAACGAAAAATTAACGGCGCGCATACGCATAGTTGACAAATTCTATTAGAAATTTTTGCAATTAGACACTATGGCCGGCCCAAAAGTGAGGCATCGGCGTTGTTTTTATGCTAATCATGTGAAATTCATGAGGAGTCATGTAGTTTAAGGACATGTGAGGTCGCCTCTTTTCTCCTCCCTTGACATTATTCAATTAATGTTGAACAATTGTCCAATGGAAGCAAAAACAGCCATGACCATTTTTGAAGTTCTGACATCCGAGGCCCGACTTGCCGTCTTCCGGCTACTCGTCAAATACACGCCGGGTGGATTGGTTGCAGGAGAGATTGCCCGTATGTTGGACATCCCGAAAACCAACCTTTCATTTCACCTAAAAACCATTGTCCACAGCGGGCTTGCCAGCATGGAACGTGAAGGCCGCAACACGCGGTACAGGGCCAATATACCTTTGATGCTGGAAACTATCGCTTACCTGACGGCTGAGTGCTGTGCCGGCAACCCTGAGCAATGCCGGGCATACCGGACAGAGAGCGGCGTTGTGTCGGAATTCCTGCCAGTCTGTTGTGAGGACAAAAAATAGTGATGCGGAGAGTACATTTATGAGCACATCCAATAAATCAAACGACCATGTCAGAGAAATTGTGCGTACCGGATACGCGACCATTGCCGCGGGGCAACGTTCCTGTTGCTGCTTCAGTCAACGTAGCGGCCATGCTGACCCGACCCGGCTGGCAATAAAGATAGGCTACGACGCGGAGAGCCTTGCCAACCTGCCCGATGGCGCGAATATGGGGCTTTCTTGTGGTAACCCCGTGGCCATTGCGGATTTGCGGGAAGGGCAGGTCGTCCTTGACCTCGGCAGCGGCGGCGGCTTTGATGTGTTCCAGGCGGGTGAAAAGGTAAAGGTCTCCGGACAGGTTATCGGCGTAGATATGACCCCGGAAATGCTCACCAGAGCCCGCAGGAACATTGAACAGTACCGGCAGCGCACCGGACTGGACAATGTGGAATTCCGCCTTGGCGAAATTGAGCATCTGCCCGTACCGGATGCCAGTGTTGACGTAGTGATTTCCAACTGCGTCATTAACCTTTCTCCAGACAAGCCCCGGGTCTGGCGTGAAATTTTCCGTGTGCTCAAACCGGGTGGCAGGGTGTCTGTCTCGGATTTAGCCCTTTTGAAGCCTTTGCCGGAAAATATCCTGGAAATGGCGGCGGCGTTCCTGGGGTGCGTGGCCGGGGCCGCGCTGATAAACGAGACCAGAATCATGCTGGAAAAAGCCGGCTTCACCTCCATCGTCCTGCACCCAAAACCGGATTACATACGCAACATGCAAGAGTGGAACGACCCCACCAGCCTCAATCCAAGCGTCCACCTGTTCCCGCTTGAATTTCCAAAACGCCCCATGCGATGGGCAGGCATTGAGTGTGCGTTGATCCAGCGGTACACAGTATCCTTGCTGACGCCAAGGTGCTTGCCCATTTCGTCCACAGACAACCAACGATCTTCTGACTCGGACATTATTTCTGCTCCTCCTGCCAAAATTTGGTAGGCCCGAGGGGGGAGTGGGAAACCATTTCCCGGTATCGAAGGAGTTAGTGTATTTGAGGCTTGCGAGACTGTCAAACGGATACGCCGTGATAGTCCATGATTGGCAAGGATTGGCAAGAATTGGTACTTGTTATGAAAACCAAACAGTTACTGTTTTTGCGTGTTTTCACCGTGCTACTGCCTGTAAACCCCAACGAGCACAGACCGGTATGTGCGCGATGCGGGATGCACGTCGGTTCATTTTTGGTGGGAATAGTGGTGGGAATAAAATCCACCAACGAAAAAGGGCTTACGATTCTCATCATAAGCCCTTTATTTTCCTGGTTGCGGGGCCAGGATTTGAACCTGGGACCTTCGGGTTATGAGCCCGACGAGCTGCCGAACTGCTCCACCCCGCGCCATAACGCTTTGACAGCGTGAAAAGTAACAATACCCCACCCCGTGTCTGATGTCAAGGAAGTGGATATAAAATTCCCGGCGGAAGGAAAGCCTGTTTACAACAGCCGGAGACTGCGCTATGGTCACATTAGAGCAATCTCACTTTAAAATTGTTCTGGCGGCGGGGCGAATGCATCGCCGCTCACTGTGCGAAGGCGCAGGCAAAATTTACTTCCCGCAAGGGATAGCCATTCGTACGCCCCCTGATGGGGCTACGGCTGTCGAGCGCCGTCGAGCGCCGCAAGCAAGTGTTAACATCAATTTGCTTTAGACTGTAAACGTGTGAACATCATGCTCATACCCATAAATGAACTGCCCCCCGAAGGCGCGCGGTTTTGCCTTGATGACCAGTCTTTGTGGATGCTCCCCATTGCCGATTTCGGTATGGCCTGCACCATCTCAAAACCCCTTGCGGCTTCGGTCACGGTTATCCCGTCCGAGGAGGGCTGCCTTGTGCGCGGCCGCCTGACTGGGGCTGTGGTGGTGCCCTGCAACCGTTGTGCGGAGGACACCCCGGTTTCCCTTGCCGCCGATTTTGAGGAATTTGAGTCCCTTCCCCCGGCGGCTGGTCAGGGAGGCGGGGGGGACAGCGGAGAAGAAAGCCGCATCGTCATGCGGGACGACCTGCCCGTGCTGGACTTGGGCGCCATCTGCTGGGAGGAATTTTTGCTCGCCCTGCCCTTTGCGCCCCTGTGCCGAGTTGACTGCAAGGGAGTATGCCCCACCTGCGGAGCCAATCTCAACAACGGCGGCTGCGCCTGCTCCCCCGCAGAGCCGGACCCCAGACTCGCCGCCCTGCGTAACCTGAAAATCCGGTGAGTGCGGCCGGTTTTCATAACACACCATCTTACTTGAGAGGTAGCCCGCAATGACGACTCTGCTTTCCGGTCTCTCCAAGGTTCTGCTCATGGGCCCCGGTCCGTCCATGGTCAACGAGGCCGTGTACAAAGCCATGACAACGCCGCTGCTCGGCCATATGGACGAAGAATTCGTCGGCCTGATGAACGCCGTCAAGGAGCAACTCCGCGCTGTCTGCCAAACCGCCAATGATGTCACCATGCCCATGTCCGGCACGGGTTCTTCGGGCATGGAGGCTTGTTACGTCAACCTGGTGGAAAAGGGCGACCGTGTGCTCATCCTGCAAAACGGCGTTTTCGGCGTGCGCATGGCCGATGTGGCCAGCCGTCTGGGCGCTGAGGTTGACGTGCTGGAATTCCCTTGGGGTACACCGGTCATCCCTTCGAAAGTCAAGGAAAAGCTGGCTGCGAAATCCTACGTTCTTGTGGGTGTCGTTCATGCGGAAACCTCCACGGGTGTGGAAAATCCCGTGGAGGAAATCGGCCGCCTTGTGCGCGGCAACGGCGCGCTCTACCTGGTGGACAGCGTCACCGGCCTCGGCGGCATAGAGGTCGCTGTGGATAAATGGGGTGTGGATGCTTTCTATAGCGGCACACAGAAATGTCTTTCCTGCCCGCCCGGCCTCGCGCCGCTCTCCCTTTCCGCGCTGGCGACGGATAAACTCAAGGCTCGCAAGACCAAGGCGCCCAACTGGTATCTGGACATTTCCCTGCTCACTCAGTACTGGGAAGGTCAGACCCGTATTTATCATCATACCGCGCCGATAACCATGAACTATGCCCTCCATCAGGCCTTGGCGCTGATTTTGGAGGAAGGATTGCCCAATGTCTTTGCCCGCCACCGGGCCATGCACGAGTTGCTGGTGGCCGGCCTTGAGGATTTGGGCTTTACCATGTTTGTGGAGAAGCCCTTCCGCCTGCCCATGCTCAATCTTGTCACGCCGCCCAAGGGCGTGGACGAGGCCGCTTTGCGCCGGAACCTGCGGCAAAGGCACAATATTGAACTGGGCAACGGCCTTGGCCCGCTGGCCGGCAAGGTCATCCGCATCGGCCTGATGGGCGAAACGGCCCGCAAGGAAAATGTGGAGCGGCTCCTTGCCGCCCTGAAGACGGAATTGGCCTGAAAAAACGGTGCCCGCTCCGGCTTTACCGGGCGCAAGCGCGGTCACGCCCTCGCTATTTCTGAGCCTTTTACACTGTTCGCTCGCTTATGCGAAAAATGCGATTTTCGTCACGCGCTCGCGGTGGACTGCCGCCAAAGAAGATTTTGTCAACAACCGAGAAGGCCGCCTTGCGGCGGCCTTCTCGGTGATATGTTCTTGCGGTATTCCTAGAAGGAATAGACAAAGCTCAGGTTGATGTTCCACGGATCGCGCACCTGATCGCTGCCGCCCGTGCCGTTCATGACGCTGCGGCCCCAGACGCCCCGGCCGTGGTCAAGCCAGGTGGCGATGTAGGCGCCTTCCAGGTAAATCTGGAAGTTGTCGTACATCTGGTAGACGTTGCGCAGGCCGA